>JBAZGP010000040.1:0-4622 GCA_041652835.1 Lutibacter sp.
AACCCATTTAAGAAAAGCTATTAGCGTTTTCAAATATGGGTTAGATTATGTATCAAAAGAATTATTAACGGGAATTAAAGCATTAGAAATCAATATTGTACATTTTTTGTCATGTACTTAAGTTATAGCATCTTGGTGAAGTACTTTCAGTTCTTCCTTTTGAGCCAATAATTCTTGATTTTTTAAATATAAATCCGCAAAAACGGCCACTTTCGCTTTTAATATCTCAGGATTTAGTGGTTTAATCATATAATCTACTACGCCAGTTTGATATCTTTTAAAAATAGGACTGAGATTATCCAGACTTGCCGTTAAAAAAATAATAGGAATGTGTTTTAGTGTTTCTATTTTCCGAATTGATTCTACAGTTTCAAAACCATCTATTTTCGGTATTTGAACGTCTATCAATATAAGTGCAAAATCTTGTTGGTGTAATAGGGTTTTTAAAGCTTCGTTGGATGAATTTGCTTCTACGCATAAATAATCTTTGTTGGAAAGAATTAATTCCAAGGCAAATAAACTTTCTGGTAAATCGTTGACCAATAAAATTTTAATAGGTTTATTTACTTTTGTTTTCATTAGAATTATGCTGCTCTTAATTTTAACTTTATCCGTTGAGTGCAATTATTTAGAGTAAAAAAGTTCATTAGATATAGGTCAATATACTGAAATACAGTATTTTGTCCAAGATTCATATCAAATATAGTGAAAAATTACTTAATACTTTAAGAAGTTCTTTGAATATTGAGTTTAATGATATCTTGCAAGCAGATTTTTAAGTTTGGAGGTTAATTTTTAAGGCTTTACTAAAGTTAGAAAAAAATTATAGGTTTGTTTTACGCAAAAAATAAGATTGTATTAAATTACCTTATAAATCACACATTTTAGGTTGCAATTGTTAGTTGTTTTCAAGAAAAACAGATGTTTGTTTAGGAAGTAAAAAGAAGTAAATTATGATGAATACAGTTGCAGTGGCTGTTGTTAAAAAAGCAGCCATCGCCCCAAATTGAAACCAAATAAATCCGGTAAGTGAACTTGCCAACATGGTACAAATGCTTTGTAAACCCGAAAATGTTCCTATGGCTGTTGCAGTGTCTTTTTTGAGAGAAATATTTGAAATCCAAGCTTTTGAAATTCCTTCTGTTGCAGAAGCATAAATGCCATAAAGAAAAAAAAGTGCAAAAAAGAAGTAGGTATTCGTATTTAAAGCCATCCCAAAATATACGGTTGCAAATATAGCAAGACCAATAATAAAAATTGTTTTAAGTCCAATTTTGTCCGCAAGAATGCCAACAGGAAAAGCAAACAAAGCATAAATAAGGTTGTAAAAAATATAAATCCCTATCACTAAAGTATCATCAATTCCAGCTTCCTTTGCTTTCAGGATTAAAAAAACATCTGAGCTGTTAAACAGTGTAAACAAGAGAAGTCCGATGACTAATTTTCGGTATTCTGGCGGACTCACTTTCCAATATTTTAAGAACGAAAAAAAAGGTGTGGAAATTTTTGTTTTAGCTTTAATTACCTTTTTATCTTTTAAATAGAAAGATGCTAAAACAGCAAAAAGTCCAGGAATAAAGGCAATGTAAAAAAGCGTTTTGTAATCTTTTGGGTAGAAATATAAATAAAGCAAAGCCAAGGCCGGCCCTAAAACAGCACCAAAAGTATCCATAGAACGGTGAAAGCCAAAAACTTTTCCTTTTGTTTCGGGAGTTGCTTCATCTGAAAGTATTGCGTCTCTTGCACCAGTTCTAATTCCTTTTCCAAAACGGTCAATGGTTCGTGCAAAAAATATCCAAATCGGGAATATAAAAATGGCCATCATGGGTTTAGAAATGGCGCTAAACGCATAACCAATTTGCACAAATGGAACGCGTTTTCTTGAATTGTCGGAAAGTTTGCCAAAATAACCTTTACTTAAACCGGCAATTGCCTCTGCAACACCTTCAAGAATTCCAATCAGCACAATTGAAAAACCAATGGTCTTTAAATAAATGGGCAGTATTGGATACAGCATTTCACTTGCTGTGTCTGTCAACAAACTTACTATGGATAAAATCCAAACTGTTTTTGTAATATATTTCAAAAATTAGGTTTGTTTTTTGTTAGATTTAACTGCTGTCATATTTCAAATGTACATTTAATTTTAACGATGCAATAACTAATTTAAATGTAATGCAAATTTTGGAAAAATGGAGTCCAATATGCCTTCAACAAATATTTACAATCACCAAAATAGTAAATTGCAGCCAATTTTCTTTAATGTCAATATTTAATTTTTTATTCTAAAAAGTTAAAACTTTGTCGCTATCCACCACCCAGTTTGTAAATTCAGCCATAGTACTTATTTCAACACCTTTAATAAGCTGGATATCTTTCAATCCTCTTGCATCTGCGCAGCTTCCACAAATTTTAACTTTGGCTTTTTTAATTAGGGAAAAATTCAACATTCTTTCAATATTGTAGTAGCCATTAGGTGTATTTTGATTTGCAATGGCACAGTTGACCGCGTCTGCCATTAAGAAAATTCTTACTTCAACGGTATCGTGTTCTTTGCTAAGTTGATTGGCAAGTCTTAAAGCATTGTATGCCTTTTCAGTTCCGTAAGGAGCGTCATTGATTAGGATTAAAATTTTACTCATTTTGATTTATTTTAAGTTGATAATTCTTTTATTAATCTTTAGAAAGAGATGTCATTAAAGACTTTAGCTCATTAAAAATGGTTGTAGCTTCTTTGTATAGTTCTGGATTTGATTTTACAGCATTCAACATAATTTCCATACTCATTGTTGAGATGACAGTTTTCCCTTTATCTTCATAAATTGCTAATTTACATGGCATAAAAATTGAAAATTCTGGATTACTTGTTAGCATTAATGCAGCAGTTTTTGCCTGACAAATTTCATAAATGAAAACTTTACGTTTTATAGGAAAGCCTTTTTCCTCCAAAATATCGTGATAGACATACGTTTGAAGTAACGCAAATTTATGGTTTTCACATGCTCCACTTACTTTTTGAGCAATTTTTTCAATTGATTGTTTACTTTCAAGTTTTAAAGTAAACATATCAATCATTTTTTCTGGTGGCATTGCTGCCTGAGTCATTTTTTTAATCATTATTGGTTGTTTTTAACAGTTCAATTATTTCTTTAGTTAACTTATTATTTACTTTATAGCAAGTTCTTGTGCCGTGTTTTTCAGGATATACAATTCCGCTATTTTTAAGGATGGCTAAGTGTTGAGAGGATGCCGATTGGGAAATGCCCAGTTCATTTACAACATCGGTAACGCAGCATTCATCATCCAATAAAAAATCAACCATTTGAAGTCTTATTGGGTTTGAAAGCGCTTTAAAAATTTCGCTGGTTTTTATGTAATTGATTTTTGACATCTCGAATTATAATTATTAAAATACAAATATATTATAATATTATAATGTTATAATATATATATGACAATAATTTTAGATAACAATTAAATTGGTGTTTTTGCTATTTACAGTTTTCCATAAACAAATACAATATAATTTCCGTTTAAAAATTTTAATGGGTCTATTTGACTTTGAAGAATTACGCCACTGAGGGAATTTTCAAGCAAAAGTTGTGCAGTCTGCACTAAAGCAGCGGCAGTGGTTGTTTGTATTGCTCTCAATTGATGTTTTCCAACTTTTTGCGGATGAATGCGTTTGGCAATTTCTTTTCTTCGCAAAATGTTTTTCGTATCTTTACCCTCTACTGCAGCATACAAAATAATTTGATCTTCTTCAATATGAGGAATTTCAGCTTCCATTTTTTGTTGCAAATATTTAATTGGATCTGTAAGTTTTTTCGAATAGTCAAGTTGTTCTTGCACCCAAGAATAATGTCCGGGATGTCTCAGGGTTTTATAGTCAAGTGAACGCACTTTTCCCAATAATGCATCTGGTAAATCGGCTGCACCGCCAGAAGTTAAATCTTCTTCATAAATGATTCCGTCAATAATAATGGTTGCTCTTTCTGACAATGCAGGAAGCTTTGTTTTTTTAAAATCTCGAAGTACAACGGCATCTTTTATATATTCAGTTGCCACACCAACGGCGCTCCAAGTAAATCCGTAGTAATGCGGTGCAACGGCGTGATTGGTTAACGCGCCAACTTTAAATTCAAGCTTATCCACTTTATCAACTTTAAAGTCCTTGCAAAACTGCTGAAAAAGATTGTTGGCAAGCAGGTCAATATAACCCGGAGCTAAACCTGTTTGAAGCACAAAGCCTGTTTTGGCATCTTTTGCCAAAGCCATTATTTTATTGGTTTCTTCAACATATTCAGTAAGGTTGGCATAATGTAGGTGGAAGTCTTTCGCAAACTGTGCAATTTTTGGAGCTTGACTTCCAGGTAAACAATCAAGAATAATATCTCCCTGATGAAAGAGTTCTTTCATTTCATCAGTAATTCCATTTTCAGAAAGGTGGAAACTTTTAACTGTACAAGGCTTTGTCGTTCCTTCTTCAATCCATTCGGCCACTTTCGCGGCTTTTGAAAGTATTTGGTCTCCAATATATAGGGTAGGAGTGATATCACTCCATTCCATCAATATCAAACCGGCTGCTTCACCAATTCCTCCGGCTCCGGCAATTATAATAT
>JBAZGP010000040.1:4632-15562 GCA_041652835.1 Lutibacter sp.
AATATTGTAATGTTTTTTCATACATGAAAGATACAAATTATTTTTTATTGAGCATTTAAGTTAAATTAGAAATTTATGGCTGAGTGAGCGTAACAAATTTAGCAAACAAAATGGCATTTACAGCTTAATCAATGTGTGAATAAAGTAACTTATCTAAATAATTGTGTAACACTTCACTTCAATAAAAAGCCAATATTTGTTGGATAGAATATAAGCATGAAAAAATCATTCATTTTATCAAATATTATTGTTATTGTCTTATTATTTTCCTGTAAGCGCAATGAAAACGTTGATACTAAAAAAACGCCAATAAAAAGACAACAACCGAAATCTGTTTCCTATAAGGTTGAAAATACCAAACAATGGTTGTTGACAAATACCAAAGAGGCACAACATCATATAGTTTATGCGGTTAATAGAACAGACAAAGAAAATTTTGCACAAATGGATTCTGTAATTGTACCTACGGATACAAGCGGAGATATTGTATTTTATCTCCCGTTTCCTTTGACTGTTTCTTACTTGAAAGATATTAAAAAAATTATTTATTTTTCGTACCCAACACAAACATTTGCCGCTTATGAAAATGGCGAATTGATTTATACTGGCCCAACAAATATGGGAAGGAAGCAAGATAAAACGCCAACCGGACTCTTTTACGCCAATTGGAAGGCTGAAGAAACAACCAGCACTTTTAATGATGAGTGGGATTTGCGATGGAACTTTAATGTAGAAAATTTATTGGGTGTTGGCTGGCATCAGTATAATTTACCGGGTTATCCAGCTTCCCACGCTTGCATGCGACTTCAGGAAAATGACGCTCGTTACCTTTATGAATGGGCAGATCAATGGATTTTGACTACAAAAGAAAGTGTTTTAGCTAAAGGTACTCCTGTTATAGTATTTGGCAGTTATGATTTTGATGCGCCTAAACCTTGGCTGCAACTAATTGGTGATTCAAAAGCATTGGATATCACTGAAAATGAAATACAAAACCAAACCAAACCTTTTTTAAAGCTAATTTTAGCTGAACAGAAAAACAGAGAAATGAAAGGGTAGTTAAGGGTAGAAAATTAATATGAAGTTCCATCAGAATCGAAGACTATTTTGTGTTTTTTAATGTGGAAATGGATTCTAATAAGCATATAATTTTTTTATCTCAATTAATAATATTTTAAAATGATTTTTTTAAATACCCACATTTTTAAGAGAAAGAATTTTAAATTTGCTAATTTTATATAATTAACCTATAAAAAGACGTGAAGAACCCGATTGATGCTAAGATTGAGCAAAAGTATAAAAATTTCCTGATATCATTGGGTGTCTTTGTAATAGGACTTGCGATAACTTTTATTTTAGCTTATTATGCGAAGAAAGACAGTGATAGTCACATTAAACAGCAACTGGAAGTAGGAGCTATTGATATAAAAGTTAGAATTCAAAGTATGCTAAATGCTCACGTGCAATTTTCACGTAGCTCCGCTTCCTTTTTTATGTCGTCAGATACTGTAACAAAAGATGATTGGAAACATTTCGTTGAAAAAAGTAAAAATCTTGAATATCTAAAAGGTTTTCAAGGGATTGCCTATATAACGATTGTTCCTAATAATCAATTGGAAACTCATATACAGCATTTTAAAGAAGTATTATCTACTGATTATGCTGTTTTTCCTTCAAACATTGAAACAGCGTACACGCCTATTGTTTATATAGAACCTTTACAAGGCGGGAATATCAAGGCTATAGGATATAACATAAGTTCCAATCCCCCTATGCGAAAAGCAATGGAAAAAGCTAGAGATTCTAATAAAACGATGCTAACAGATAGGGTAACTCTTATTCAGGAAGGCAAAACGGAAACTCATAATGGGTTTGTAATGTATTCGCCAATTTATAGGAGAAACGCATTTATAAATACTGTTGAAGAAAGAAGAATTGCCATTAAAGGCTGGGTAGCCAGCTCTTTTAAGATGATAAATTTTATAGAAGGTGTTCTTGACCAACATAATTCAGAGAATCACAATCAACTTCATTTAAAGATATATGATGGCGATAGCATTTCAGATGAAACTCTTTTGTATGAGAGTCAAAATACTTTAAATAAAAATAGTGTTGAATTATCATTAAATACTTTATTGCTTCCTATTGAATTGAACGGAAAAAAATGGACTTTGCAATTTACGCAACCAAAAATCGCTTCTTCTTTTATAAGTATGACTTTTATTGTGCTGGTAGGTGGAATAATAAGTAGTTTTTTGTTAAGTTTTTTAGTATTTTCTTTATCAAATACTGCATTATTTGCGAAAAGGATGGCTAATAAATTAACAGTAGATTTATTAGATAAAAATAATGAATTAATCGCTATAAACGAACTACTGGAAGAAAGTCATTCTGAATTGAAGATTTCCAAGGAAAAAGCAGAAGAAAGCAATAGATTGAAATCCGCATTTCTGGCCAATATGAGTCACGAAATTCGAACCCCAATGAATGCTATTTTAGGCTTTTCTGAATTATTGGAACAACCCGAATTGACAGATGAAAAGCAAAAGAAATATTTTGAAATTATTAAAAAGAGCGGAAAAAGATTGCTTAATGTGATTAATGATATCATTGATATTTCAAAAGTAGAGGCAGGACAAATGGAAGTTCTTATTTCAGAGGTTAACATAACGGAACAAATAAATGAGGTTTATGCCTTTTTCAGCTCTGAGACAATGAAAAGAGGAATATCATTAGTCATCAATAATTTATTGGCATCAAATGAAATCATTATTAAATCGGACAGCCATAAAATAAATGCAATACTTGTTAATTTAGTTAAAAACGCAATGAAGTATTGTGAAGAAGGAACTATTGAAATAGGAGTTGAAAAGAAAGAATCCTTCTTTGAGTTTTACGTTAAAGACACAGGTGCTGGTATTGCCAAGGATAGACAAAATGCTATTTTTGACCGTTTTGTTCAAGCCGATATTGAGGATGTAAGAGCATTACAAGGGTCTGGTTTGGGCTTGTCTATTTCTAAAGCTTATGTAGAAATGCTTGGAGGTGAAATTTGGCTTGAAAGTGAACTTGGAAAGGGAAGTACTTTTTATTTTACAATTCCTGGTGAAATTCAAATTGCAGAAAATAAGGTAAGTGTGCAAAGTGTTAATTTAAGCACCGAGAGTGAAAACGTTGTAAATAAACTTAAAGTACTTATTGTTGAAGATGATGAGAGTTCTGAAATTTTTATTTCGCAATTAGTGAATGAATTAAGTAAAGAAATATTTATTGCAAGAAATGGTGCTGAAGCAGTTGAACTTTGCCGTAATAATCCAACTATTGATTTGGTGCTTATGGATGTTAAAATGCCGGTAATGGATGGATATGAAGCTACAAATAAGATAAGGCAGTTTAATAAAGACGTCATTATTATTGCCCAAACAGCTTTTGCACTTATTGGTGATAAAGAAAAGCTAATAGCGGCTGGCTGCAATGATTATATTTACAAGCCAATTAATAAGGATGAATTGATTAAGATGATAAAGAGATATTTTAACAAATTAAATACCAATTAATTGAAATATTGGAGCAATTCTTATTCAAAAAATAATTATTTCTTATGCAATACATTCGTATTCTCCTATCCAAATCAGCTGATATTCATCAATTGGGAAAAGCGTTTTGTTTTCCAATATAATAAGTAACTTCTATTGATTTATAGCTTCTTGAAAGGTTAGAATAGTATAAAAAACGAAGACGATGATTCTTTAAATTATTCATTTCTTAAAGCATCTACAGGATTCATAATTGCAGCTTTATAACTTTGCCAACTTACTGTGAGTAGCGAAATTAATAAGACCAATAGTCCTGCTAAAACAAAAATCCACCAGCTTATATCAGTTTTGTAAGCAAAGTTCTCAAGCCATTTTTGCATAGCGTAATAGGCAATAGGCGTAGCAATTACAAATGCAATAATAATCCATTTAATAAAGTTTTTATTAAGTAGGGCCATCACTTCAAAAATTTTGGCGCCATTAACTTTTCTAATACCAATTTCTTTTCTTTTGTTTAAAGAAATCAAGAAAATTTGACTAAGAATGCCCATACAAGTAAGCACTAAAGCAATTAAAGAAAAAAACGTAATAGATTGCGCCAGTTTTTCTTCTTTTGAATACATAGCCTGAAATATATTATCGTAAAAATTAAAATCTAAAGGCTCATCGGGTAAAAGCTTTTTCCAAGTTAGCGCTATTTGTTTTAGTTGATTGTTAATATTTCCTTCTGTCAATTTAAGGGAAATGGTATTAAACAGATGGCTTGGATCATAGATTAGAGCAACGGGATCCATAGATGCATGTAACGATTGAACATTAAAATTGTTAATTACCCCTATCACTTGATATTGGTTGTTGAATTTTTTATTTTCAATAGTATTCCATCCATATAATTTTATAGCTTCTTCATTTAAAAGGCAAGCTTTATCTTTATCTGAAGGCAAGAAATTTCTTCCTTTAAGCAAATCAATTTCTAAAGCTTTTAGATAATCTTCAGAAACATAAATACAATTCACAAAAAAATTATTATCTTTAATATCGCTGCCAATAGACAATTTTATTCTTCCGGGATAACCATCACTCAACGCACTTTCTTTAACAAAAGATAATTTTGACATTTCTTCTTTTACTAATGAAGGATTTGTATATGAATACGGAATCTGAATCTTCATCAAATGTTCTTTTTCAAAACCTAAATTATAGTTTTTTACAAATTGAATCTGTTTAAAAATCAGCATAACCACCGCAATAAGAGCGATAGAAACAACTAATTGGAAAACCAACATCGTTTTTACACCTATTTGTTTCCCTTGGTATTTTCGCCCTTTAGTTAGAAAATCTATAATATTAAAACGAGAAAGTACATAAATAGGAGCTATCCCATTAAGCAGTATAACCCCCGCGATTATTCCTAAAAATACAGGAATCAACTGAAAAATATTTATTTCTGAAAACGATATATTTCTACCGAAAAAAATATCAGTATAAGGTAAAAGAATAACAGTTAGGCCTATTGATATTAGTATTGATAAAAATATTCCTAAAGTAATTTCAATAAAAGAACGGTTAATAAGTTGCCATTTTGTTGCGCCATTTATTTTATTAATGCCTATCTCTTTTAGTTTTGCATATTGCATTGAAATGGTATAATTCAAATAATTGATGCTTGATAGAAGTAATATTAAAATGCCTATGGAAAGGAAAATAATGAGCATTTTTGAGTTGCCTTTTCTATGGCTGTCTTGTAGTGAAAGTTTTGATAAATAAATATCCGTAATAGGTTGTAAGGCAACACTGTCAAAATTTGAGTTATATTGTTTTAAACTTGTATTTAACTTTGAAGCAAATTGAGGGATATTAACTTCATTTTTTAATAAAAGGAAGTGATTGGTTGGGTAATAGCAAATACCATCATTACAAAAGGTTGACATTTGGTAGCTTTCATTTTCACTATTTAATAATATTTCTGCCTTAAAACTTGAGTTTTTAGGTAAATCTTTAATAATAGCAGAAATTGTTCCTGTAAAAAAATCATGTTCAATAATACGCCCTAAAGGATTTTGGTCTTTGTAAATTCTTTTAGCTACAGATTCTGTTATCACCAATGAATTTAAATCGGCAAAAGGCTTTTCAGATATACTGGCAATTACTTCAATTGAAAATACTTTAAAAAAACTATTGGTTGTAATAATCATATTATCAACTTGTGTGTTGGCCTTAGAATCCTTGTCTTTAATAATTAGCTCATATCCAGCTGTGTACTCAACCGGACAAGTATTTTTTATTTCAGGGAATTTATCCGAAAGCGGAGCATTCAATTTATAATCAAGGTTATAGGTATTCTTTTTTGCATCATACAAACGGTAAATATTTTTATGATTTAAAAAACCTGTATTGATATTGTGCTCTGCATTGTAGAATAAACCAATAAGGATAATGGCTGTAAATCCAATAGCAAACCCACCAATAATTAGTGCAGAATACACTTTATTTTTTAATAGATTTCGAATTGCCAATTTTAAGTTGAAACGTATCATTTTTTAAATTTTATACTTGTTTTTATAAAAATAATTTTCAGCCACTTTCATATCTAATTGATTTTCAGACTACTCGTAACGCAAAGCATCCACAGGATTTCTATTTGCAGTACGCGTGTAGTTTATACCAGCAATTAAAGCCACAAGCAGTAGAATGAACATACTACATGCTACAAAAATCCACCAGTCAAGTGAAATTTTAGAGGAAAAATTCTGCATCCATTTATTGGCGGTAAACCAAGCACCAATTAACCCTATAAATACAGCAGGAATAGCAATGTACTCCAACTCTTTGATGAATACTATAAGAATGTTAGACAAGGTTGCACCATTAATCTTTCTAATAGCCACTTCTTTTCTGCGACGGGCAGCTTCATTGGTGGTATAACCTAACAAACCAATAATAGTGACTAATAAAATAATAATATTGCCGGCGAGCATGGCATTGCGAAAACCTTTTTCGTTTTGATAAATATGTAACTGTTCATCTTCAAGGCTCTTTATTACAGCATCTTTGTGTGGCAACGCTAAATTAAAAATAGTTGTAATTTTTTTCATAATTCCTGTCTGTACCCCTTCATGAACTTTTATTAGGATATTGAATGATGCTGATGGATTTTTAATTTTGAGTTGTTCAAATTTTTCTTCTGAAAGATAAAAAAATACAGACGGACGGGAATCGGGATCAGAAATGGAACTGATAATAAAATCCGGAAAAACACCACGTATGGTTACCTCTCTGTGTTCAGTTACAATAATTTGTTTTCCAACAACGCCATCAATCCAACCATTATTTAATTTTAGCAATTGGGCACCTTTTTCACTAATTAACAAATCGTTTGTAACAGAAGTTTTTGATGAGAAATTTTGTCCGTCAGATACTTTAATGTTTAAAATGGAAAGATAATTCTCATCAACACTATAAAAATCGGCTACATTAAACAGCTCCTTTTTACCATCAGGTGACATCACATTGTTACCCGAAGCTCCATTTATGGGAACATCTTCTCCCATACCAACCATTTCTACTTCAGGCATCGCCCTTAATTCATTTAAAACCATAGCAATTTTATCGCCAGCCATACCAGTAGTTGATCCATAATAAACGCCTTCGGTACGATAACCGTGATCGGCATTCTTCATGCTATTATATTGCATGGTTACTATAACTAAAACTGTAAGGATAAAAGAAGCACCAATAAATTGGACAGATAGGAGTGCCAATTTCCATTTGTTTTTTTTCTGTCTATAGTTACGGAATGCTGTTGCTACCGGAATACGTGAAAAGAACCTGCCGGGAAAATAACTGGTTATTATAATTAATACTACAATTATAGACAGTAAAGGCCAGATAACATAGGGATTTAATAAAGACGAGAGTTTATGGCCAAGTTGTGCTTCAGCTACTGGTTTTATTGCCAAAAGCAGAAAGAAAGCTCCAACTAGCGAAATAAGAAAAAGCAGGAATGTTTCTGAAAAAATCAACAATTGCAAATCTATAGATTGCGCACCAAAGGTTTTATGGATGGCGGATGTTTTGGCACGGTTTATTAGTGAACTCAGGGTAAGTAAAATATAATTCATAAGCGAGACGAATAAAACAGCAATAGCAATTGTGCTGAGAATGATAATCATATCTTTTACATCATCAACATGCATTTCCCTGATGGGCTTAAACGAATATTTAAAAACCAGACCTGGCAGTTGTTGTTCCAATTTTTCAATATCCTGATTTTTAACTTGCATTTGACGTACTGCAGATGTTAAACTTTCGGGTTTTATCCCAGACTCTAATTTTACAGCGGCATAATAACGGTCATTTCCATCCCAATTATTGGTGCCATCCCACATAAATTGATTGGTAGAAACCATTGAAATGAGAATGTCATATTTGTAGTTGGTATTTTCGGGTAATGCTTTGAACACTCCGGAAATGGTGAGTTTTTTGTCGGGATATTGTTTAAGCTCAATAACCTTACTGATAACGTCTCCACCCATTTCATTGGCAATTTTATCAGAAACCATACAAGTCATAGGGCTTTTAAGTATTTCTTTGGGGTTTCCACTAATTATTGGACGAGGAAGTACGTCAAAGAGATATTCGTCGGCAAAAGAAAACTTAGCCTCGTAACTTTTCAGTTCATCATTATAAAAAACATGTGTACCGATTGAATTTAGGCGTGTGGCAGCTTCGATTCCAGGAACTTCGGCTTTTAATCCAGGAGCAACGCCGCCACTAACACTTGGGGAACTTTCTAACTTGTTTGAAATATCGTCTATTTTAAAATTTTCATGAACCACATAAATACGGTTGGCATCCGGATAAAAGCCATCAAAACTATAATAGTAAAATACTTCTGAAAGCAAAAGAATGCCAAATGCCAGTCCTGCCGTTAAGGAAATGATTCTTGTGGTGGTTTGTTCTCCTTTTCGGAATAACCTTCGATATGCCAGTTTTATAAAGTTCATTGTTTTTGTGTTGTTTCTTTATGTGAAAATTTGTTATAATTCCAATTTGGTTTTTTATTTTTAGGATAATTAGCCTTTTCTAACATAATATACTATCCTATCAATAGCGTGAAATAATTAAAGAATAGTTTCATAAAAACTTTTAATAATTTACTAATCTGATTGTAAAGCTTTTGCAGGATTAGCTTTAGCTGCCTTTATGGCTTGGAAACTAATAGTAAACAAGGCTATGGAAATAGCCACAAGTGCCGCTATAAGAAACATCCACAAACTCATATCTATTCTATAAGCAAATTTTTGAAGCCAGTTAGACATCACTAACCATGCAATAGGAATTGCTATCAAAATAGAAATGACTACAAGTTTTAAGAATTCACCAGATAATAGTGTTACTATATTTGTGATACTTGCGCCCAGAACTTTTCTTATGGTAATTTCTTTATTTTTTTGTTCTGCGGTGTATGCTGCCAAACCGAATAATCCCAAACAAGAGATTAAAATAGCCAACAAAGCAAACCATTGTGATAATTTCCCTATCATTATCTCACTTTTAAACTTAGCGTTAAAGGTGTCTTCAACAAAATTATATTCAAAAGGAAAAGCAGGATTATTTTTTTCTATTACAGTAGAAAGCGCTGTAATTGCTTTATTTACCGGTACATTCTTTTTAATTCTTGCATAAATATAAGAAGCTTCGCTGGGGTAATTAAAAAATATGATAGGACTTGCCTCTTTAATAGACATGCTACCGTATACAAAATCATTTACCACACCTACTATCTCATAAACTTCTCCGTCTCTTCTTATAAGTTTGCCAACAGCGGAGTCATCACTAATCATTTTAGCAAATGATAATGTGATGATAGCTTCAATACTATTTTCATTTGTCTTTGCGGAAAGGTTTTGAGTATCCATAATACTATTTTCGTTTGTCTTTTTGTAAAAGTTTCGACCGTCTATAATTTTGATGCCTATTGTTGGGATAAATTCCGAATCAATAAATCTAAAAGAAATTAACGGGTCAAATTTATCGGCTTTACCCTCCCAACTAAATCCAGAACCGTTATTACCTCCACTAAGTACATTATAACTATTCAGCCCAATATTTTCTATCATGCCTGTATTGATAATTTCCTGTTTTACAACATCATAATTTTTGAGTAAATCACCTTGTATATTAATACTCACTAAACTTGATTTATCGTAACCAATATCTCTACTTTTAACATGCTTTATTTGAGCGTAAATAACAATAGTGCTGATAATGAAAATAATAGATGCTGCGAATTGTGCAACTACCAATCCGTTTCTAATAAAAGTAGCACCACCTTGCTTACCTTTAAGTCCTTTAAGAACAACAACCGGTTTAAATGATGATAAATAAAAAGCAGGATAAAATCCTGATAAAGTGCCGCAAAAGATAATAATACCTGTTAAAACTGCAATATGGATAGGGTTTGTTAGTCCTATTTGTAAGTTTCTACCTATAATTTGATTAAATTGGGGCAATAGTAATAAAACTAAAAACACACTAATAATAGCAGCTAAAGTGGTAAGCATAAAAGATTCTAAGAAAAACTGAATAATTAAATGGATGCGTTTTGAACCCAACACTTTACGGACACCTACTTCATTGGCTCTTTTTACACTACGGGCAGTGGCAAGATTCATAAAATTAATGCAAGCAATAATCAATATGATAAGGGCTATAAAAAAGAATAAACGCACATAAATAATTTGTCCATCATCTTGTACACCATTTTTAAAGCGGTCTCTTAAATACCAATCTTTTATACTGTGTAAAATACCATACGTTCTTTCATCATTGTCTGTGTTTTTTGGAATTATTTTTTTTACGGCACTATTGACTGTAATAAAATTAGAATTTTCAGCAAGTTGGATTATTGTACTTGTCGAATTACTTCCCCAATATTTTAAATACTCTTTACCTAACTCATAAGCTTTAAAAGAAGCAAGCAAATCAAAATGCAAAGAAACATTATCGGGTAAATCTGCAATAACTCCTGTAATCTTACAATCTATATTGTTATCTAATTTTAGGGTTTTTCCTACTATATTTTTATCGGTGCCAAAGTATTGTTTGGCGGTTTTTTGTGTGATAACAATTCCATTAATATCACTTTCTACATTCTTGATACTGCCTTCTATAAATTGTAAACTAAAAATACTGTAAAAATCATCATCAACATAGACTCCATTTTTATAAAACGCTTTTTCACCCAAAGTAACCAAACGCTTTTCATCGTTAAAACGAGTAATATATTTTATGCCAGGCTCTTCATCTCTTAAAGTTGGTGCTAAAATGCCAGGAGTTGCGTCAAAAGTATATATTTCACCATTGTACTCTTGATTGGTAAGAATTTTATA
>JBAZGP010000041.1:0-15463 GCA_041652835.1 Lutibacter sp.
TTTGCCTTCAGAATTTATATACATTTTACCACAAGTTTTAAAGTGTTTTATATCTCCATTTTTTCGAATAATTCTATAATATATAAATGGTAAACCTTCATCTTTTATAATATTTTCTAGCTCTTTTTTCAATTTACCAATATCTTCAGGATGTACAAAACTTAAATAATTTTTTAATGTTGGTTCAAAAGAATATGGTTTTTCTCCGAATAGTCTGTATAGGTTGTCGGAATAAAGAAAAGTGTCTTCCTCAATATTCCAAATCCAATTTCCATGACCACTAATAATTTCCGATTGATTTGTTGACTCTTTGAAAATTTCCAACTGCACATTGTTCTTTTTTAATTCTCTAAAATCAGAAATTATTTTGTTGTATGCAGCAAACATGAGTACTAAAGAAAACAAAAGAACCAAATATAGAGATATAGGGGTTAACTTTAAATAGCTTTCATAAGTTGCCTCCCTATGACTCAATAATCCGTTCTCATAGTGTATCATTTCTTTAATTTTTGCACGGATGGAATTCATCAAATTTTTTTCATTAAGAAAATTTTCTTTAAAATTTGGGTTATTATAATTGTCAACTGAAGATAACGTAACATACTTTTGAAAGCTTTCCATACGTTTGTCTATCAAAACATATAAATCTTTTAAATTTTGTTGTTGAGGCGTGTCGTCTTTGGTGAGTTCTTTCAGTTTGGCAAAGCTGTTATTAATATTTTCCCTTGCTGTATTAAAATGCTCAAGAACTACAGGTTCATGGGTTATAATAAAACCAAGTTGTTCAGTTTCGGCATCTTTTAAGTACGATAAGATTTGCTCCAGTTGTACATTAACTTTGTAAGTTTGGGTCAATAACTCAGATGATTGTGACAAATCATCTATATTTCTATAGGTAATGCCACCTACAAGAAGCACTATAAAGGCACTTGTAAAAAAAATACTTTTTATTAACCAAGTTTTTTTTAATAGTCTGGCAGGCATAATTTTATAATCTTAACAGGAAATTGTCTTTATTTAAACCATTTGTATGGTATTGCCAATTTATGGTCATCACTTCAGACAATACATTTTTTAGGGTTTTAAAATCGTTAGGTTTTTTTATGTAGATATTGGCACCCATAATAAAGGTATTTTCTATATCTTCTTCAGATGCCGAGGTAGAATAAATGGCAATGACAACATCATTAAATTTTTGATTTTGCTTTATTTCTTTTAAGCATTCTATTCCAGATTTTCTTGGCATGTTTAAATCTAAAAAAAGTATGTTTGGCAAAGTGCAATCATTTGAATTCAAATAATCCATTAAATATACACCATCTTTGATGGTTTTTACTTTTGTGGTAATTTTAAGCTCATCAAAAGCATCTGTAAAAAACAGACGATCATCTTCATCATCATCTGCTAATAATATTATGTTTATGAAATCTTCTTGCATAATTGTTAATTGCTTTATTATTGATTTAATTCGCGTCTTTTGGTAATAATCCGCTGAAAAGCAGAAGGCGTAATGCCTGTTGTGTTTTTAAATTGCAAGCTTAAATGACCTAGACTAGAATAGTTAAGTTTAAATGCTATTTCGGTTAAACTTAAATTTTCATTTATAATAAGTTGTTTGGTATATTCTATTTTTTGAAGGATGATGAAATTTTCAATGGAAGTATAAGTTACTTCTGAAAACAAGTTGAAAAGAAAACTGTAACTGTATCCTAATGTATCAGCTAAATAAGCAGATGTTTTAACATTTACTTTGGTGTCCTGATTAAAAACCATATCTATTATGATGTCCTTAATTTTTTGAACCAATATGCTTTTGTGATTTTCCATAATTTCTATATTGTATTCATTTAAAGCATCAGAAAATTTTTTTAGTTTTTCTGGGGATAACTTTTCCAAAAGCTCCACTTCTCCAAACCTAGAAATGTTATACTTTATGTTGTGCTCCCTTAGCTTATCATCTAAGACTTTCCTGCATACAGCATTAAAATCAAACTTTAAATGTAGTATCATAAGTAAAATTTATACTGTAAATTTAGGGTTATTTTTGAATAAAGTATTATTTCTTATTTAAAAAAATATTTCATTAACAAATGCATTCTATGATGGTATTTCACTTTTTATTTTTTTCCATAACTTTAGTCTATTTCTAGCAGTACTTTGTAAATGTTTTTCTACAGGTTCGCCTATTAAAAAGCCATAGGCATGATATCCTGGCGTATTATCAAAAATAATTTTTAAGGTTGCAGTAATTGGTAAAGCCACAACCATACCGGCAATGCCCCAAAGCATAGAGAAGACAATTAGCGAGAGTATGGCAATAAATGCATTAATGCTTACTTTAGAACCAGTTATTTTGGGTGTTATAAAGTTGCCTTCTAAAAATTGGATGAACATAAATATAGCAATAACCCCAAAGGCATACCAAGCACTATCTTTAGTAACCAGAGCAACTACTGCTGGAATTAATGAGCCAATAATAATGCCTACATAAGGTATTAGTAGCAAAAAGGCAGCAAAAAAACCAAAAAATATAGCGTGGTCTACACCTAAAATGAAAAGACTGATAGTGTTTAAAACACCAACAATAGAAATTACTTTTATAAGACCCAGCAAATAGTTTTGTTGAATGTTATAAATTTCCCTAACCAATCTATTTAAAAATGACTTGGATTTATTTCTGAATAATTTATAATAGAAAATCCTAAAAAATCGCCTATAATATAAAAAGAAGAATAAGTATATCGGCACCAAAACCAAATTGCTTAATACGGCGCCAGATTGGAAAATAAACGCCCCTATTTTATCAAAATTACCCTTTAAAATATTTTCAAATTTTAAATCATTTCTTGAGAACAAAGAGTTCCTTTTGTTCATGTTGAATGTATTTTGGAATATTTCAATAACATTATAATATAAATCTGATATTTTTTCGGAGTAATCTTCGCCATTATTGCTTAAACTATTAAGCTGAAAATAAACAATGGTAGCAATAATTGATAAAATTACAAAAATGAGACCCATTGAACTTAATGTGGCAAACAAGCGATTGCATTTCCATTTTTTTTCAAAAAACCGCTGAACCGGAAATATCATAACCGCAAGTATAATGGCATATAAAATTGGCATTATTAGCGGTTTTAATACATATAAAATGAATACAATAGCGATTAACCTAATTAAGCTAAGAGAAGTTTTTAGGGTTTTAATTGTTTCATTCATATATCCTTTTATTCTGGTTTAAAAAAAAGATTGCCTTACTTATCTATTTAGCAATTTACTAATTAACCCCTTATTTACTAACATGGCTAAATATGATTTTCAGGCAAATATTTTTTATAAATTAGAAATTATTTCATGTATTTCCTCTTTGGTTTTGCCTAACTTTGCTTGTAACTTACCAAAGGTTTCATCTTCTTTTCCTTCAATCATTAATAAATCATCATCAGTTAATTTGGCATACTTTTGCTTTAACTTTCCTTTTAATTCATTCCAATTTCCTTTTAATCCTGTTGTGTTCATGATTTTTAAATTTTAAATGTTAATATTTATTTTTACGATAGATACTTTCTTAAAACCCAAGCTTTAGATTCGTGCGATTGTATGATGCCTGTGATAAAATCTATGGTGCCAAAATCTTTAGAATCTTCTTCCATGTTAGCGATCATATCTCTAAGATTAGAAATCACCTTTTCGTGGTCACTTAATAATTCTGCCAACATTTTATCTTGAGTTTCATAATTTGCGCTTTCTTTTAAAATTGCATGTTTTAAAAACTCGTTCATAGTCCCTATAGTTTTGTCACCCAATTTTCCGATGCGTTCTGCTACTTCATCTATGATGTTCTCAATGTCATTATACTGTTCTTCAAAAAGTTTATGAAGTTCCATAAAACTATTTCCTGAAACGTTCCAATGAAATTTTCTAAGTTTTACATACAAAACCATTTCGTTTGATAATAGTAATGTTAAGTTTTTAATGCTTTTTTCTAAATCCTTTTTTGTTAATCCTATGTTTAATTTCATAATTTTATTTATTTAATATCTATAAGAACAAAATTAGGTGCTTGCTTTAGAAATAAGGTTACACAATTTTTAGCATCTGTTATACAATTTTTTAGAGTGGGTAAATAGTCTTAAATAAAATCGTCAACCAATAAGCAAATTTTGAACTCTAATTTGGCTTCAATAATTTTTTAATTGAGCGTGAGCTCAAGCACTCATATAAGTAAGCGGTATAATGTTTCCAGGTTGTTGTCCCATTTGGTATGTTCAACGAAATACAGGATACAGAAGTTTAGTTTTGAGATTTTAAGTTGAAGGGATTTTAAAAAGAATTTATTTGGATATTCAAGAAGATAGGTGGTATGAAATACACTTTATGAAGATTGGTTCGGATAAAAATCAAGTTCATTTTTTAATAAAGCGTGTTCTCATATATAGTTCCACTCCAATAGCAAAAATAATAAAAAGCATAACAGCAAGAGAGATATTTAGCCAAGCACCAGATGTAGATTATTTTAATAATAATGCCCCGTGGGCTTGCCCCGGAGCATTATTTATGGAAAAAGATTTTAAAAACTTACTGTTTTTTATTCATATTTTAAATCGGTAATCACTTCAATTTTAACATCACTCCAAGTTTTTGAAATGCCATCTTTACCTGTGTGCAATTCTTTACAAACTTCATGTAATGTATTTAAAGCAACCTCGGCCTGCCAATCATTTAACTCCATGTTGGCTTCAATAGTAACTATATTATCTTTGACTACAAAAGTAACAGGTAAGTCTTTTGTAATTCCATTCATTTTTAAGCTCACAGATCCAGAAGTTTCATTTATAGTATTAACCGTTCCTGAAAGCAGGCTTGTGTTTTTCATAGCACCAAAAAAGAATTTTTTTAATTTTCCGTCTCTAATGGTGTCATTGGTGAACAAACTACTTACTGGAATATCAAACTTTAAGCCGTTTAAGGCTTCTAATGGGGTGGATGCTTTTTTAGCATTCTCAATAGTTACTTCAGTAAATTGTCCTTTAACAGGAGCTTTGGCTGTTGTTTTATACGCAGTCCAATTAATTTTTGTTGCCTTCGCATCAACTGAATATGTCTTTTCAACTATTGCGGGTTCTTTTTTTACACTCTCTTTACAGGAAGTATATAATATCATTGTTAGAAGTAACAAGGGCAATACATAGATTTTTTTCATTTTGATAGTTTTTAGTGTTAAAAATTTTTAGTGTTAATAGTTTTTTAAATATTTGTTTACCAGTCTTATATATTCTTTTTTTGCTTCGACTTCAGAAATATGACTTACTTGAAACCATGCGTTTAATTTAAATGCATTTTTTAAATTAACGTTACCTGATGGTTGTTGGTATTTGGTTCCTTTTGTAGCCTGCTTATAATAGGCATAAAGTCGCAACATTATATCTGGAGGAAGCTTTAAGGTTGCTGTGGATGAAATTTTGTAGGCTTCTTCAAATTCTATGTCTATTTCTTTACTCATTATTGCAAATTTACTAAAAAACTAGAGTGTGGCAATTATTTGTTCTCCACCTTTAACGGTATCGTTTAAATTTACTTTAACAACAGCATTTAACGGTAAAAAGACATCAACTCTAGAGCCAAATTTTATAAATCCCGAATCGCTTCCTTGGATAACTTGTAATTGTGGTTTTGCGTAATTCACAATTCGCCTAGCCAATGCACCTGCAATTTGGCGATATAATATTTCTCCAGAAAGTTTATTGTTGATTACAACGGTAGTTCTTTCATTGTCCTCAGAGGCTTTTGGATGCCAGGCAACCAAATATTTACCCGGATAATATTTGCTGTAAGTAACTTCTCCGCCAATTGGATATCTTGTTACATGAACATTTAAAGGTGACATAAATATGGAAATCTGTATCCGTTTTTCTTTAAAATATTCGTTTTCAAAAACTTCTTCAACAACTACCACTTTACCATCAACTGGCGCAACAATATGTTTATCATTAATAATAATTTGCCGTTTCGGATTTCTGAAAAACTGTAAAATCAAAATGTAGAAAACAAGTAATAAAATAGACAATAATTTATTGAGCCAAATAGCTTCAACTAAGTTTTCAATGGCAATTATGCCTAAACCAAGCAAAACTGATGCAATTATTATTATTTTAAAACCTTCTTTATGAAACATAATTATTGAACTAATTGTAAGTAAATAAATATAAAAGGTGCCGCAAAAATCACACTGTCAAACCGATCTAAAAATCCGCCGTGTCCCGGAATCAAATTACTACTGTCTTTTACGCCAGCTTGCCGTTTAAACATAGATTCGATTAAATCGCCCAATACGCCAAAGATACTTACAATTCCTGCTATTACAAGCCATTGTTTAAGTGTAAGCGAAGTAAATTGTTGTGCTAAAATAAGGCTTACTAAAAAGGTAAAAACCATGCCTCCAATAAATCCTTCTATTGTTTTATTTGGTGAAATTCGCTCCAATAATTTATGCTTTCCGAAGTTTTTGCCTATTAAAAAGGCAAAGGTATCATTTGTCCATATCAATATAAATACGCCCAGAATGGTTGTGTTAATATAGTTGAAAGAAGCGTTTAAAAACGGGATTTGCACAATTAATGTAAACGGAACCACAATATAAATTACTGTGAGAAATATTTTGCCTAAATGGCTCACAACTTCCTCTTTTTTTGCAAATAAAATGGAGGCGAAAGTGATGAAAATAGTTAGAAATAGTGCCACGCCCACATATTCAAATATGGCTCTAACGGGTAACTCTTCTACGTTTAGGATGTTTCCAAAAATAAAGAAAAGTATTCCAATAATATATGGAAATATGCTTTTTAACTGAATCATTTTTTTAAATTCATACAGGCAAAACAGCATGGAAATGAAAAAAACAATAATAAATGATATTTTACTGAATAGGATGGAAAACATTAAAACACTAACGAAAATAAGGCCTGACAATGTACGCTTTAAAATTAGTTTCATAGTTTATAGGTCTTCAAATAACAGCAAATATAGGTTTTTTGCATTTGTATTGCCATAATTCATGAAATCCTCTTCTATGGCGTTAATATTAAAATTGTTTATTGAGCTAATATTGCTGGGGATATTTCCCTGATAACGTGATTTAATACCGGTTAAGCTATCTCCTTTTGTACTTACCAATTGGCTGGTGGTGGCATAAACAATAAAATTTTCGGTCAAATCAGAAATTTTATGCTCTTTAAGTTGATTTGATGAAAATAAAATACTTCCATTTTCTGCAATAAGATGTTCACTGCTTAAAAAAAAAGGAACGGTAATATTGAATTTTTCCGTTGTATCAACTTTAATTGTTTTCAAGAGCTTAAGCAAATCAGTATCATTGCAACTAATGGTTTTCCAAGAATTCTCCTGAATTATTTTTGATAAATTCTGGGTTACTTCCTCTAAAGAGGTGCAATACAAAAACTTGCCTTTATTTTTGATGAAATTTTTAACAAAAATTTGATCAATGGGCAAGTCTTGAAATTCTAAAGAGGACTCTATATCCTCTTTTGGTTTTGGAGTGTTAAATAATTTCTTGAAAAAACTCATTATTTTTATTGAATAAACCCAAAATTATAAAAAAGTTTGCAATTTACTCTTTTGTTTCTAATGAATTTTCAATATTTGTTTCATTAACAATTTCTTCATCTAAATCTTCCGTCACTAATTCTGCATACTCATTTTCGAAAGCTCTTTTTCCAAAAATAACTTCTAAATCTTTTTTAAAGATAACCTCTTTTTCCAAAAGCAATTCAGCCAAAGTAATTAACTTATCTTTATTTTCACTCAATATCTGAATGGCTCTTTGATATTGTTCTTCAATTAATTTTGAAATTTCTTTATCAATAATTTGAGCGGTATCTTCACTGTAAGGTTTGGTAAAATTGTAATCGGCTTGTCCAGAGGAATCGTAATAGGTTATATTTCCAATTTTATCGTTCAAACCATATACAGAAACCATAGCTCTTGCCTGTTTGGTCACTTTTTCGAGGTCGTTTAATGCGCCTGTAGATATTCTGTCGAACATTAATTTTTCGGCTGCTCTACCAGCAAGCGTTGCGCACATTTCATCCAACATTTGTTCAGTGTGCACAATTTGACGTTCTTCAGGCAAATACCAGGCAGCGCCCAGTGATTGCCCTCTCGGCACAATAGTTACTTTCACAAGTGGTGCGGCATGCTCTAACATCCAACTGGCAGTTGCATGGCCAGCTTCATGAAACGCGATTGTTTTCTTTTCTCTTGGTGAAATAAGCTTATTTTTCTTTTCAAGTCCGCCAACAATTCTGTCAACTGCATCCAGAAAATCCTGATGATGAACTGCCTTTTTACTTTTTCTGGCAGCAATTAAAGCAGCTTCATTGCATAAATTTGCAATATCAGCTCCTGAAAATCCAGGTGTTTGTTGCGACAAAAAATTGATATCAACATCTTTATGAAGTTTTAAAGGCTTAATGTGAACTTTAAAAATAGCTTCACGCTCGGTTAAATTAGGCAAATCAACATAAATCTGACGGTCAAAACGGCCGGCGCGCAATAACGCTTTGTCCAGTACATCTGCACGGTTGGTCGCTGCAATTACAATTACGTTTGAATCGGTACCAAATCCATCCATTTCAGTTAATAACTGGTTTAATGTATTTTCTCTTTCGTCATTACCGCCTGTGATATTGCTTTTTCCGCGAGATCTTCCTACGGCATCAATTTCATCAATAAATATTATTGAAGGTGCTTTTTGTTGTGCTTGTTTAAATAAATCTCGCACACGAGAGGCACCAACGCCAACAAACATTTCAACAAAATCAGATCCTGAAAGAGAGAAAAACGGAACACCAGCTTCACCTGCAACAGCTTTAGCCAATAATGTTTTTCCTGTTCCTGGAGGACCTACCAATAAAGCTCCTTTTGGAATTTTACCACCCAATGAAGTATATTTATCTGGACTTTTAAGAAAGTCCACTATTTCTTGAATTTCTTCTTTTGCACCTTCTAATCCCGCCACATCTTTAAAAGAAGTTTTTACTTTTTGGTCTTGATCAAATAATTTTGCTTTGGATTTTCCAATGCTGAAAATTTGTCCGCCTGCGCCTCCGGCTCCACCACCCGACATCCTTCTCATAAAATAGATCCACAAACCAATTAAAAATATAAAAGGAAGGTACATCAATATTTGCTCAAAGAAATTGGTTTTTTCTACATTCTTAACATCAAAATCCAATTGTTTTGCTTGTTTTTCTGTACTCAATTCTTTTTCAAAATTTTGCAAATCACCAAAGGAGTAAGAATACATTGGAGCATCACCAGCGTATAATGAGTTTTTATTTTTTTTATGTTTTTCCTTATCTTGCGCTTCTTTTTTAATATAAATATTGGCAATATTTTTATTTACAATTTCTATTCTGGAAATGTCATTATCTGTTAGAATCGTTGTAAATTCATTCTGGCTCAAATTTTTAGAAGATAAATCGCCTGCAGTAAAAAATTGGTAGGCAAGAAAAAGAACGAAAATGCCACCATAAATCCAATAAAAATTAAATTTAGGAGGTTTTAGACCTTTATTACTGGTATTACCGGGCGTATTTTTAGTGTTCGGAGTCATTATTTAATTAATTAATTTGTAAATATTTAATTTGTTGAAGCAATATTTGTGATTTTTGCATCACCCCATAAACGTTCAATGTCATAATATTCTCTAATATGTTTTTGAAATACGTGAACTACAATATCTACGTAATCCAATAAAATCCATTCTGCAATGCCTTCGCCTTCAACGTGCCAAGGTTTTTCTTTAGTTATTTTGCTTACTTGTTTCTGTATAATTCCAGAAATAGCATTTACGTGGGTATTTGAAGTTCCTGTACATGTAATAAAATAATCACAAACCGTATTATCAATTTCCCTCAAATCTAAAATTTGAACGTTTACCCCTTTTACATCATCTATCGCTTTTAAAATTGCTACAATTAAGTCGTCTGCGTTATTATTTTTTTTTGCCATTAATTTTTTTTTAGTTTTGTGCAAAGTTATTATTTTTTTACAACATAATGTGTGTAAAGTACCTTTGCTAAAATAATCTATACTACAATGAATATTATCAAACTTAATGCCATTGAATCTACAAATTTATACTTGAAGAGGCTTGCCGTTAAAAATGAAGTTGAAAGTTACACTGTGGTGTCTGCGAATTATCAAACTGCTGGTAGAGGTCAGATGGGTTCCACCTGGCATTCTGAAAGTGGTAAAAACCTGATATTTAGTGTGTTAATTAATTTTTACACATTTGAAGTTGTGCATCAGTTCTATTTAAGTATGGCTGTTTCTTTGGGTATATTGGAAGCTATACGAACGCACATTTCATTGCCTTTATTTATTAAATGGCCAAACGACATTTTGGCAGGGAAAGAAAAGCTTGCAGGAATTTTAATAGAAAATATAATAAACGGCCATTATATTAAGCAATCGGTTATAGGCATTGGACTTAATGTGAATCAAGAACAGTTTCCTTCAACGCTTAAAAATAGTACTTCATTAAAAAAATGCAGTGGAATTTTTTTTGACACCGACTTATTATTGAGCGAGATTGTGCTTTTAATTGAAAAATTTGTGGGCTTTGTTGAACGTAAGGAATTTGAAAAATTAAAAGAACTTTACTTGAAATCGCTTTATAAGTTTGAAATACCTTCAATGTTTGAAGATAAAAACGGAAATATTTTTTTAGGGAAAATAGTGGATATTTTTGAAGACGGGAAATTGGTGGTTGCGTTAGAAAATGAAGAGACCTGCAAATTTAATTTAAAGGAAATTAAATTTGCAGGTCTTAGAAATTAAATTCTTAAATTATAATTTTTCGGCATTAACAGCCAAAGTGTCAATAAATTTTTGAAGTGGACCTTTTACCATCATCGCCATCATTGGGTTAAAATCACCTTCAAATAACAATTGTGTTTCGCAGGTATTTTCTGAAAGAGGCTGAATTAATGCTGTTAAAGAAAAATTTAATTTGCTACTGGCAGCGCTTAATACAACTTTATCAAATTCACTTTTTTCTTTAATAATTAGTCTAATTTCTGGCATTCCTTTAAGGCTAAAAAGAAAAGAATCTCCATCAACTTCAAATTTGTTGATATTTTCCGGCATCAAATATTCAAAATTTTTCAGATTGGTTAAATATTCAAAAAATTCCTTTTGAGATTTATTTACAACTGATTTATTACTCTCTAAGTTCATCATATATACTATAATTTAATGTTTCCATTCGCTTGGATTCTCTCTCCATTGCTTAAGTGTTTCTAAATCCTTTTCTGTAATATAATTATTGTCGAGAGACTGTTCCAACAAATAATCATAATTGCTCAATGTATGGAGATTGACATTGGCTTCTTTAAAATTTTCTTTGGCAATATCAAAACCATAAGAAAAAATGGCCACCATACCTTTTATGTTGGCACCTTCATTTCTTAAAGCCTCAACAGCATTTAAACTACTTTTTCCGGTGCTAATCAAATCTTCAATCACCACCACATTCTTATTTTTTTCCAAATGACCCTCAATCTGATTTTTTTTGCCGTGACTTTTAGGTTCGGGGCGCACATATACAAACGGAACGTTTAATTGTTGCGCAACCAATACGCCAATAGCGATTGCACCAGTTGCAACACCTGCAATTACGTCGGGTTTTCCATATTCATTTTCAATTATTTTTGCTAAATTTTCCCGCAAATAATTCCTTATTTCGGGAAATGAAAGGGCTGCTCTATTGTCGCAATATATAGGTGATTTCCAACCAGATGCCCAGGTAAATGGATCATTTGGCTGTAATTTAATTGCTTTTATTTGCAATAAAAGTGCTGCTGTTTTTTTTGCAGTATCTTTGTTTAAAATCATAGTACAAATGTATAAAGTTTTTGTGAATGACTGTCCAATAATTTTAACAGATAACAAGAAAAGTGTAATAAATTTTAACTTGGTTAATTTTGAAGAGACTCAAGTTCTTGAAATTGTTGAGAAAATTTTTCAAAATAAGTTAATTGGAATCAATTTATTGTGTAAAAATTTAGAAAAAGATTGGGCAACATTTCAATCTTGTTTTAAAAGTCAGAAAGCAGCAGGAGGGAAGGTTCTGAATTCCGATAATGAAGTGCTTTTTATTTACCGTTTTGATAGATGGGATTTGCCTAAAGGTAAATTGGAAAAGGGAGAATCTATTTCCGAATGCGCTGTTAGAGAAGTTGAAGAAGAGTGTGGAATTAAAAATCTACAGATTACAAAACCTTTAGAAACCACTTATCATATTTATAAAGAGAAAGGAAAAATCATTCTAAAAATGACTTATTGGTTTTTAATGCACACAGATTTTGTTGGTGAATTAACACCGCAATTGGAAGAAGGTATTGAAGAAGTTATTTTTAAAAATGAAGCTGAAACAGCCGAAGCACTTGAAAATACCTATGAAAATATTAAGTTACTTTTTTAATTAAAAGTTTGTAAGTCGAAAGGTTGAAAGTTAAAAAGTTAAATTTTGATTTAAGGAAAAATTATTTTTTTTATTTAAGGTTTATCGCATCCTAATTTATTTGCATTGTCAATAAGGTTTTGTAGGAGAAGCCAAATAATTTGAACGTGTCACGTATGGCTTTTTGTCTGTTATACAGGCGAGTGCGATAGGTTTAGGGAGCGAGATTTCACGTTACCTATCTACTTTCTTTCAATACAGAGTTTTTCATATCAAATGCCAATTCAATATAGGTATTGTTATTAAATTGAAATTCATCTATTATTTTCCATCCCAAATTTTTTGTATGAGCTCTTTCAGAAATGGTATTGATTTTGTTTATAAAAGTAACAGAGATTGGATATTTCTTTAAAAATTCAATTCTCATTTCCTCAAAAATAAAGTTTAATAGGCCACTTCCTCTGTAATTCTTATCAATACAAACTGGTCCATATTGAAAACTATTCGCTGTTGTGATTTTATTTTTATTAAAAGATAATTCCGAAAAACGAGATACCATAAAATTAAATATTTCCCATTGTTTAAAATATTCCCAACTTCCGGCAAATGCATAAGCAATAATTTGCTTATTTTCATTTTCGGCAACAAATATTCCGTTTTGCTTAATTATTTCCTTTATTTGATTTACAGTAAAAGGAGTAGTCACAAATCCGCTTTCTCGTTCTTTTTCATCTAAATTGCTGTATAGGTTTTTTTCTTGAAGCGATAAAATCCCATTTATATCATTGGTATTTCCTATTCTTGTTTTTATCATTTTACTGTTTTTCTTATGAATATTTGTCGGTTTTTTACCAGTTCAAATTTAAGCATAAATTTTTTACGTTGTGTTCCTTTCATAATTCCAAATAAAAATACGCTGAGGCATAACTCTGATTATTATTTATGAATGATTTGCCACAAATATCATCAATCATAAGTTTTGGGTAATTTTGGATGACTAAATAATTTTTTAAATTTTATAAACATTTGAAAATTAAAATATTAAAATATCAAAATCGGCTAAATCATAAAATTTAGTTATTAGCACATCAATTTTTTATCTTGGATAAATTGAAGGCTTCATTAAATCGTGTCCTTTAAAAAAGGCACTTTTTAATGCCATATTTCTATATATTTTTTGATAATCATCATAAATATAATTACTGGGTTCTCTTTTAAAATTAGAAGCAGAAATTGTAAAGAATCCGTTTTCAATATCATTTTTATCTAAGATTATAAAATTAAAACCTGTTAAATGAAGGCTTTTATTAATATTATAGTTGCTAATTAGACTGGGCGTTTGTTGTGGCAAATTATAAAGGCTAACAGGTATTATGGTCTTTTTAACTGTATCATTTTTTTCTTGTGAAAAAGCTATAAATGTGGAAAATACTATTGATAAGAAAAGAATCCTTTTTTTAATTGGTTGCATTTTTTTTTCATTTAATATGTTTTAACAAGTAACTACATAGATTAAAATTATGAATTAAAATCACCGGCAGCCTCCGGTTGATAGATTATTTCATCAATTCTGATTTTTGTTAAACCAGCAGGAACAATCCATTCAATTTCATCTTTAACGCTATATCCTATCAAAGCGGTTGCAATTGGAGAAAGAATTGAAATTTTATTATCTCTGATGTCAGCTTGAGTAGGATATACTATTTGAAATTGAACTTGTTTGTTACTATTTAAAAAACTCAATTTTACAATTGAATTCATGGTAACAACATTTGAAGGAACCGCCTGAGGCTCCACTATTTTAGCTGAATCTAATTCTGCAAGTAATTTTTCAGCTTCAGTATTGCTGATTGATTTAAATTGTTTAGCATCATTAAGGCACTTTTTAATCCGTGCATAATCCAATCTATTTATAATTAATTTGTTCATGTTTAATAAAATAAAATTCTGTTTTTTTAAATATAAATGCACTAAAAATATCCATCCATAAAGTATTTGTAATGTTTTCAGAAATTCAATATGGCATAAAACGCTCGTAGGCTTTGCGAGGTTGAAAGCTTCGAAACTGCATTCTTTTTGCTAAGATAACAATTCTTGCGTGAGAAAAATATGAATTTTGAACATTTTTTGCAATCTCGAAAATCCTGTGTACCGACTTTTTATTATTTGTAATTTCTTTTTTTAATTTTAGGGTTTTTAAGCTATCATTTTTATTTCTAAACTGAACTAAAAAATAATTTAAATTTTTAATACAACATTTATCCTTCGGCTATATTTCGACTGTGCTCAGTCAAAACACTCAGGGTAAAATAATTCAATTATTATAAAAGTTTGCGTTACCTATAAGCAAGTTATTGTTGTCCGATAAAAAAAAGAAGCTATAAATAGCTTCTTAATTAAAATCCTAAATTTGAGTTGTAAATTCTTCAATACAATGAGTAAAAGTATTTAATTTTTATTTAACCTATTTTATAATGAGTGTTTTCTTGTTCATAATAACAGTTAAATATTTTTTAGAAATTATATCAAAATTTAGGATTCTATTTTCATTTCCATTTCTATTCTATCGGATTTATTACGAACGATATGGCTGATAGAGACAAGTAGCAACACGGTTATAACAGCGGGAAGCGCTATGAAAAGCAGCCCTAATCCGGGCGTATTTTTGCCTGTTGCTGGATCATAATTAAAACAAGAGAACAATGCGTTTTTGTTTGGCAACCTATAAGTTGGCGAATAGATATTGTTTACACTGGCAATCAATAAATCCATATCATGTCCCTGTCTTACACCTATTAATTTTTTTGTGATATAACCATCGCTGTTTATGCCTACCAAAAGGGCGTCATGGTCATATTGGCCACTTATGCTATCTAAAACGGGAGAGAAACCGATGGATTGGTTTAACTCTTCTATTTTGTTAGTTACCCCAAAGAGCCATTGTTTATTATCTTCCAACCCAAATCTTTTCGCCAT
>JBAZGP010000042.1:0-15457 GCA_041652835.1 Lutibacter sp.
TTAGGGATTGGAAGGCTTATTCCGAAAGATTTTTAAGCCGTCTATAAAATAAAACTAATCAAAGTTTAGGAAACGATTTTCAATTTGGAAACTAAAGAAATAAGTAGTAAAACCAACGCGTTTTGTATTATTTTTTAAGTCTCATTTCTAAGTATTTATTTTCAAAGCCTAATTTTTCATATAAAATTTTTGCTGGATTGTTTGGTTCTACGTGCAAAGCGATATCTCCAGCGGCTAATTCAATGGCTTTGTTCATTAGCTTTTTGCCAATACCTTTACCCCTGGTATTTTTATGAACCGCTATATAAACGAGAATATTTTCAGGAATATATCCAGCCATTCCTGTTTTGTTCACTATTGTAACACCTTGAATTTCATTATTTTCCAGAAAACTCAAAACAAATCCGCCAAGTTCTTCTTCAGAATCCTTAATTGCAAAATCGAAACATTTGCCAATATCTTCTTTTTTATCACCATATTCTTGTAAATGATGAAATAAGAAGGAAATAACATCTTCCTTTTCTTTTGCTGAAGGTTTTGTGATTTTATTGTAAATTTTATAAGTTTCCATTTCTATCTCTCTTCTTGGTTTCTTAAATCCTGAATGTAAACCGCCTTTGCCAATTTCATTCTATTTTTAACCGACTTTTTAGTAAACTGTTTCTGGTCTCTTAAATTATTAATCAGTTTTGTTCTTCTTGTTTTTTGTTTGTATCTTTTTAGCGCTCTATCAATGTTTTCGCCTTCCTTTACTGGTATAATGAGCATATATCTTATTTTATTTTATTGATTATCATGCAAAAATACGAAATAGTTTCTATAGAAACTATTTAAAATATATTATAATAATTCAATAAATAAGTAATTAATACGTATTTAGTCTAATTTAATGGCTATTATATAATGGAAAATTCGAACTTTCTATGTTTTATTTATCAATTATTTAAAAATAAAATAAAATTTTAAAATCTGGACACACGACTTATATTGTGTTCCTAAATAAATTCTTCTGAAGTGGTAATTGGTAAATCGTCAATTTCATCGACTTCCATAAGTTCTGTTAAAAAGTCAATGCCATCAATAATGGTTTTAAGTTTTTCCGGAGGAAGCGCTTGAAGTTTTTCACTTAATTTTTGTTGAAAAGTGAGTGGTGCATTTTGAATAAGTGTAATTCCTTCGGCCGTTAAAGAAATTAAGGTGATACGCTTGTCGGCAGATTTAGGAAGCTTCACAACCAGATTTTTTTTCTCCAGCCTTGATATAATCCCCGTAATGGTGCTGGCATTTAAATTCAAAAAAGATTTTAACTTTGAAGCATTTGTGCGATAATTTTCCTGTTCCGCTAAAAATTGCAAGCATAACAATTGCGGAATACTCACACCCAGTTCTTTATCCACACGCTTGCTTTCTAAATTTATGGAACGCACAATTCTTCTAAGCTTTATTAAAATTTCTGTGAAATTCATGCTTATTTGATTATTTTTTCAATTTCCATTATTAAATTGATTTTATTGATGAAACACCATCAATTGTACGTGAAATTCCTAATGGATTTTCATTTCTCAATTCATTTGGCAATAACCCGTTTGGCCAATTTTGAAAACTAAACGGACGCACCCAACGTTTTATAGCGTTTATTCCCACGGCAGTAAATCTGCTGTCGGTTGAAGCCGGATAAGGACCACCGTGAACCATTGCGGCACAAACCTCAACGCCAGTTGGCACACCATTAAAAATAAGACGTCCAACCCTATTTTGAAGCGCATTCACAACATTTGCATACTTTTCAACTTCTTCATTTTCACTTAATACCGTTCCTGTTAATTGTCCTTCCAAATGAGTGATTATTTCTTCCAATTGTTGCGCATCTTTACATTGAACCACCATTGAAAAGGGCCCAAAAACTTCATGATGCAAGTTTGTATTTTGTAAAAATGTGGCACCTTCTACAGTTGTTATGGTTTGCCTGCCAAAATTAGCAGAAATTTCATCAGAAAAATTTGAAACTGTTTTCAACCCATTTTGTTCTTGCATTTTGGCTTTTTTACTTTCATAAGCGCCAATAATGTTTGGATGCAACATACAACTCGGTTCAATTTTCACAATTTCATCTGAGAGTTTTTGAATAAAATTTGTTAAATCGGAGCTTTTAATTCCTAAAATTAATCCGGGATTTGTGCAAAATTGACCTGAACTTAAAGTGATGGAATCCGCATAAATTTTTGCCCATTCATTTCCTTTGTTTTTTGCAGCTTCAGGTAAAATCACCACCGGATTTATGCTTCCCATTTCGGCGAAAACTGGAATGGGTTCTGGACGTTTTGAAGCCAAATCGTACAATGCCCTACCACCACCAATGCTTCCTGTAAAACCAACAGCTTTCACCTGTGGGTGTTTCACCAATTTAACGCCAACTTCAATCCCGCTGCTGTTTAAATTTGAAAATACGCCGTTTGGCATTCCTGTTTTTTCGGCAGCATTTATAATTGCCGATGCCACCAATTCGCCAGTTCCTGCGTGCATTGGATGCGATTTCACAATAACCGGACAGCCGGCAGCCAATGCTGATGCGGTATCGCCGCCAGCTGTTGAATATGCCAATGGGAAATTGCTCGCTCCAAAAACCACCACGGGACCAATAGGAATTGACATTTTACGAATATCCGATTTCGGAATTGGACGTCGGTTTGGATTGGCGGTATCAATAACTGCTTCTACCCATGAACCTTCTTTTACCAAATTGGCAAAGGAACGCAACTGAAAAATAGTTCTTCCTCTTTCGCCAATGGCTCTTTCTTCCGGCAAGCCAGATTCCATGCAATACGTTTTTACCAATTCATCGCCCAAGGCTTCAATTTCATTTGCAATTTGATTTAAAAATTCGCTCTTTTTAACTCCGGAAACACTTCTATATTCCTTAAAAGCTGCAGTAGCCAACTCAACCGCCATTTCAATTTCCTCTTCGGAAGCTTCAGTAAAAACAACATCATTCTCTTTATTTTGCTTCGGATTGAAGGTTTTAAATGTTACTTTCCCTGTTGATGCCAACAGATTTCCAATGTAATTTTTTCCTGTTATCATTTTCTTTTGGTTTTTTAAAGTCATAAAGTTTTAAAAAAAACAGTCTTGCGCTCTTCTCTTTTAAATTTCCGACTTCTGACTTCTGACTTCTGACTTCTGACTTCCAACTTCTCACTTTTTATCTTAACCCTCAAATTCGGCTTCAAATAATGCTGAAAAATGCTTTAAAATTTTCTCTTTTACTTCTTCTAAAGGCACTTTTTTGTTTAACTCAACTTCCAAGGAAGTAACGGATTTCCCTTTAATTCCGCAGGGAATAATATTGTCGAAATAACCCAAATTTGTGTTTACATTCAGCGCAAAACCGTGCATGGTTACCCAGCGACTGGTTCTTACGCCCATAGCGCAAATTTTACGCGCAAAAGTTGTTCCCACGCCAAGCCAAACACCGGTTTCACCAGCACTTCGACCAGATTCTAAGCCATATTCTTCAAGTGTTTTAATGATTACCTCTTCTAAAAATCGCAGGTATTTGTGAATATCGGTAAAAAAATTATCCAAATCTAAAATCGGATAACCAACAAGTTGTCCTGGACCGTGATAAGTGATATCACCACCACGATTAATTTTATAAAAAGTAGCGTCTTTTTGAGTTAATTGCGCTTCATTCAGCAACAAATTACTCATATCGCCGCTTTTTCCCAAGGTGTACACATGAGGATGTTCCACAAATAAAAAATAATTTGGCGTTAAATGATTTGTGCTGTTTTTACGATTTTCAATTTTCAGGTTTATGGTGTCTTGAAAAAGCACTTCCTGATAATCCCAAGTTTCTTTATAGTCTTTTAACCCTAAATCGAGTAGTTTTATTTTCTTCATCTGTTGGGATTGTTATTAATAATTAAGGCTGCAATAACTCCCGGTATCCAACCCAAACATGTTAAAATAAAAACGATGATAAATGAGCCACAACCCTTGTCAATTACAGCCAAAGGAGGAAAAATAATACAAAAGAGTACCCTAAAAAAACCCATTTTAAATTTTTTTTAAAGGTCGAAAAAATAAATTAAGTTTACAACGTTTATAAATGAAGTTAAATTATAATTTAAACGTATTTTTGTTAAAACTTTGGCAAAATGTCTATTGAAGTAAAAAATATCACCAAATTATATGGAGAACAAAAAGCATTGGATAATGTGAGTTTTTCTATAGGAAAAGGTGAAATCGTTGGTTTTTTGGGGCCGAATGGCGCAGGAAAATCGACTATGATGAAAATAATTACTGGGTATTTGAGCGCTTCCGAGGGAACAGTTGCAGTCAATAATTTTGACATTTCAGCCCATAAAATAGCGGCTCAAAAAAATATGGGTTATTTGCCCGAAAACAATCCGCTTTATCTGGAAATGTACGTTAGAGAATATTTGCAGTTTAATGCATCTATTCATCAAATTTCAAAAGAAGCCATAGAGAAAATTATTATTAAAGTAGGTTTAACGCCAGAAGCCCACAAAAAAATAAATCAGCTTTCAAAAGGATTTCGTCAAAGAGTTGGTTTGGCGGCAGCTTTATTACACAATCCGGAAGTGTTGATTTTGGATGAACCCACAACCGGTTTAGACCCCAATCAATTGGTTGAAATACGAAGTTTAATTAAAGAAGTTGGCAAAGATAAAACAGTACTTTTTTCGACCCATATTTTACAGGAAGTTGAAGCGATATGCGACCGGGTTATTTTAATACATCACGGAAAAATTATTGCTGATAAAAATTTAAAATTGCTTACTGAAAATAAAGAACAGGTAATAGAAGTTGAATTTGATTTAAAAATTGAAAAACAGTTAATCACAAGTATTCAGCACCTAAAATCGGCAAATAACATATTTGACACCACTTGGGAATTGACTTTTGACACTTCAAAAGATATGCGTCCTGCAGTTTTTGATTTTGCCCATGACAACGGATTAAAAACGCTAAAACTAATTGCCAAAAACAAAAATTTGGAACTTTTATTCAGAGAGCTTACTGCTTAAAAATAGAAAAAAGACGCTATGCTTTTAGAGACCAGAATAAAGCTATTTTTTTAAAATTTTTAATTTATTTTGAATTTGATGCCTTCATTTTTTAGGACTTTCAAAAAGGGATTATCTACTTTCACCTTAAAAGATTTGCTGCGCAAGTTCAAATTTACGCTTTCAGACAAATCATAAACCGCAAAATCTAAAGGAACAGTTCCTTCATTTTCTTTTAAAATATGATGGATCTCTTCAATTTTTTCTTTATTTATGCTGTTAATATCCAACTGAATTGTTAACTTTTTTGTCTGTTTCTCAAGAACATCTTGTAAAATTTGAATGTCGGTAAAGTTAATTCTTGGCTCAGTTAATTTTCCTTCTTTATTTCGCCAGCCTGCACCTACAGAAACTCTAATTTGACGAAAGGCATCTTCAAACAAAAAAGGCTTAAATTTCAAATAATCTTCTTTAAAAATCCTGAATTCGTGACTATCGCTATAATCAACCACCACAAATGAACCCCATTCATTTCCATTTTGAGAGGTTTTGTGCTGCACATCGGTTAAAATTCCCGAAAAAGTCATGGTTGAGCCCACATATTTATTTAAGTCGCCTTTAAAAATTCCAACGTTGGTATTGCAAAAAAAATCAATTTCATTTTTAAATTCATCAAGCGGATGTCCGGAAATATAAATGCCTACCATTTCTTTTTCTCTTGACAATTTATACATCATTCCCCATTTTTGGGCTGGTGGAATTTCTGGTTCAGGAAACTGAATTTCAGAAGCTTCTCCAAATAGAGAAACTTGGGCTGAATTTTTATTTTCCTGAAATTTACTTCCATAGCGAATAGCGCGTTCAATAAAAGAAATGCCTTTTTCATCCAATTGAAAATATTGTGCCCGATGCACATTTTTGAAGGAATCAAATCCACCCGCCATAGCCAATCCGTCAAAAGCCTTTTTTGTGGCTGCACGCAAATCTATGCGTTTGGTTAAATCGAAAATGGAGGTATAATTTCCGTTTCTTTTGCGCTCATCAACAATTGCTGCAACTGCTGATGCGCCAACACCTTTAACGGCTCCCATTCCAAAGCGAATAGCGCCTTCTTTATTTACCGCAAATTTATAAAAAGATTCATTTATATCGGGACCTAACACGGCAATACCAGCACGTTTACACTCTTCCATAAAAAAGGTAACCTGCTTTATGTCGTTCATATTATTCGACAGTACGGCAGCCATAAATTCCGCAGGATAATTTGCCTTTAAATAAGCGGTTTGATAAGCGATATAAGCATAACAAGTGGAATGCGATTTGTTAAAAGCATACTGCGCAAATGCCTCCCAATCCTTCCAAATTTTCTCCAATACTTCTTCAGGATGGTTGTTTCCCTTGCCACCTGCAATAAATTTAGGTTTTAATTTCACAAGCAACTCCAGAATCTTTTTCCCCATTGCTTTTCGCAATTGATCCGCTTCACCTTTGGAAAATCCGGCAATTTTTTGGGAAAGCAACATCACTTGTTCCTGATAAACAGTAACGCCATAAGTTTCTTTCAGAATTTCTTCCATCACCGGCAAATCGTATTCAATGGCTTCTTCCCCGTGTTTTCGCATAATAAACAAGGGAATATATTCCATTGGACCTGGGCGATAAAGAGCGTTCATGGCAATTAAATCGGCAAATTGTGTGGGTTTTAATGCTTTTAAATGCTTCTGCATTCCAAAAGATTCATATTGAAAAATTCCAACAGTTTCTCCACGTTGGAAAAGCTCGTAGGTTTTAGGATCATCCAAAGGAAAATCGTCAGGAACCAATTCTATATCGTGTTTTCCTTTTATTATTTTGAGCGTATCTTTAATTAGGCTTAAAGTTTTTAATCCTAAAAAGTCCATTTTCAGCAAACCAGCGCTTTCCACCACATTATTGTCGAATTGCGTCACATACATATCGGTATCTTTTGCAGTGGCAATCGGAATTAAATTGGTAATATTTTCGGGCGTAATGATAACCCCGCAAGCGTGGGTTCCTGTATTTCTGACTGAGCCTTCCAACGCACGAGCCTGATTGATGGTTTGGGCAGCTAAGTCGTCACCAGCCGCAATTCTTCTCAATTCATTTACATTTTCTAATTCTTCCGCCCTTAAACCTTTAATGATTGCTTTGCTTTTTTCATCATCCCCAAAAATATTTTTAAGTTTTACCAGCGGAATCAATTTTGCAATTCTGTCGGCATCGGGCAAAGGCAAATCCAGCACACGAGCTGTATCTCTTATGGATGATTTTGCAGCCATAGTGCCATAAGTGATAATTTGCGCAACTTGGCTGGCTCCGTATTTTTGAATTACGAAATCAATAACTTTTTGACGACCTTCATCATCAAAATCAATATCAATATCGGGAAGTGACACCCGATCCGGATTTAAGAAACGCTCAAAAAGCAAACCATATTTAATGGGATCAATATTGGTAATCCACAAACAATAAGCAACGGCAGAACCGGCCGCTGAACCACGTCCGGGTCCAACAGAAACACCCATTTTACGAGCTTCTAAAATAAAATCCCAAACAATTAAAAAGTAACCTGGATAACCTGTATTTTCAATAACCGACAATTCAAAGTTTAAACGCTCCTCAATTTCAGGCGTTAATATTTCGCCATATCTTATTTTGGCACCTTCAAAAGCCAAGTGTCGTAAATAAGCGTTTTCGCCTCTAACGCCTCCATCAATTTCATCTTCCGGATTTATAAATTCGTTGGGAATAGTAAATTTTGGAAGCAACACATTGCGCGCTAAAGAATAGTTTTCAACTTTATCTGTTATTTCCTGAATATTGGTAATGGCATCGGGCAAATCGGCGAACAAACTTTTCATTTGCTCCTGTGATTTGAAATAATATTCGTTGTTTGGCAAACCATATCTGAAACCTCTTCCTTTTCCTATCGGCGTTGCTATTTTTTCACCATCTTTTACGCACAGTAAAATATCGTGAGCCGTTGATTCCTCTTGATTTGTGTAATAAGTATTGTTTGTGGCAACTAATTTTACGTTGTGTTTTTGAGAAAATTCAACAAGAACGTCATTTACGTGATTTTCATTTTCCTGATTGTGGCGCATCACTTCCAAATAAAAATCAGCTCCAAATTGTTCCTTCCACCAAAGCAAAGCTTCTTCTGCTTGTTTTTCGCCTACATTTAAAATTTTACTTGGAATTTCACCAAATAAATTTCCCGAAAGCACAATTAAATCTTCTTTGTATTGCTCAATAATATTTTTGTCGATTCTGGGAATATAATAAAATCCATCGGTATTGGAAATCGATGACATTTTAGCCAGATTATGATAGCCATTTTTGTTTTTTGCGAAAATAACAATATGATAGCCATTGTCTTTTTGCGATTTGTCCAAATGGTTTTCGCACACATGAAATTCACAGCCCAAAATTGGCTTTATATGAAGTTTTGCTTCTTGACCTTCTTTTAAATCTTTATTAAAATGGTCAACGGATTTGTTATATTCATTCGCTTCTTTTATAAAGTAAAAAGCGCCCATCATATTCCCGGTATCGGTTAGAGCAACCGCGGGCATTTTGTCTTTTACAGCGGCATGTATAAGGTTGCTTACGCTGGAAGTTGATTGTAATATAGAAAATTGCGAATGGCAATGCAGATGTGAAAAAAGGGCGTTATCGAGCGCTTTTATTACTGCTTTATCGGGTTTTATATCCTCAGTTTTTTCTTCTGATTTTTTTCTTAGCTTTTTGCTTTCTTTTTTTAAATCGATGTGTTTTAGTCCAATAAAATCAATTGTGGTTGGATTTTTAGCTTCAAACTCTTCAAAATAATCCGAAGATACATGAAGTTCATCTTTTGTAAAAATTCGATTTCTTACCAATTCCAAAAAACATCGTGTGGTAGCTTCAACATCGGCAGTTGCATTGTGCGCTTCGCCAAAAGGAACGTTAAATAAATGTTGGTGCAGTTCGGTTAAAGTGGGAAATTTGAATTTACCAGCTCTTCCTCCTTTTAACTGACATAAGTTTGCCGTAGTTTCAGTACAAGTGTCTAAAACAGGCAACTTATTTAAATTTGTTTTCAGTTCTTTTCTGTGAAATTCACAACCCATAATATTTAAGTCGAACTTCACATTATGACCCACAGCAAAGGTAGATTTTGAAAGGACTTCATTAAAAAGCTGCAGAACAGTTTCTAAATCCTCGCCTTTTTCTTCAGCCAATTGCGTTGAAATTCCGTGAATTTGTTCAACATCATAAGGGATATTATAGCCTTCAGGTTTGATTAGAAAATCTTTTTGTTCAACTAATTCACCATCCTTATCGTGAAGCTGCCAAGCAATTTGAACGCACCTTGGCCAATTGTCAATGTCTGTAATTGGCGCATTCCAATTTTTAGGTAAACCGGTGGTTTCTGTGTCGAAAATTAAAAACATGAGGCTGAGTTTTTTACTTATAAATGAGTTTTTAAAAGTATGAATTTATTAAATTTTACACTCCTTAATCTTCATCTTTTTATTAACAATAAAAAATTAAAAGTAATATACATCAAAAAATCCAACAATAAAAGTAGTATTTATGAGCTTAAAAACCATTAATTACGCATTGTAAGACAATAATCTAAAGCATTTTTAGGCTTTATTAAATTACTTCAAAATATGCGGAATAAGAATGTATTATTTCAAAATATCTGATTATATTTGCACACTCAAATTAATAACCAAGGTTTCGTACCTTAAAAATTAAAAAAGATGCCAGTAAAAATTAGATTACAAAGACACGGTAAAAAAGGAAAACCATTTTATTGGATTGTAGCTGCAGATGTGCGCTCAAAAAGAGATGGTAAGTATTTAGAAAAAATTGGGACTTATAATCCCAATACAAATCCAGCAACTATTGATTTAGATGTTGATGGTGCTGTAAAATGGTTGCAAAACGGAGCACAGCCTACAAACACTGCAAAAGCAATTTTATCTTATAAAGGCGTTATGCTAAAAAGACATTTGGCAGGCGGTGTTAAAAAAGGAGCTTTAACCGAAGAACAAGCAGAAACAAAATTTCAAGCTTGGTTAGACGAAAAAGCAAGCAAAATTAATGCTAAAAAAGATGGCTTAGCAAAAGCACAAACTGATGCAATTGCCAAAGCTTTTGAAGCTGAAGTAAAAGTAAACGAAGACCGTAAAGCTGCTGCAAATGAAATTCAAAATGCTGCAATTAAAGCGGAAGCCGACAAAAAAGATGCTGAAAAAGCTGCTATAGAAGTAGTTGAAGAAGCAGGGCCTGAATCTATTGATGACGCTCAAGCTGCAGCTTCAGAAGAAGGAAAAATCAAGTAATTAATTTTTAGCGGTAATGCGTAAAGAAGATTGTTTTTATTTAGGCAAAATCGTTAGAAAACACAGTTTTAAAGGGGAAGTTGTTGTTAAATTAGACACGGACGAACCTGAACTATACCAAGATTTGGAATCAGTATTTGTTGCTTTAGGCAATGACCTGGTTCCATTTTTTATAGTTGACAGTATTTTGCAAAAAGGAAATCAGCTGCGTGTTAGGTTTGAAGATGTGGAAAGTGAAGCAGATGCCGATGCCATTTTAGGATCGGAATTGTATTTGCCTATGGAGTTTTTGCCAAAACTGACAGGAAATAAGTTCTATTTTCACGAAGTGATTAATTTTGATATTGAAGATGTCAATTATGGCTACGTTGGTGTGATCACAGGCATTAATGATTCAACAGCCCAACCTTTGTTTGAAGTAAATTCAAATGGAACGGAAGTTTTTATTCCAATGATTGACAACTTTATCAAAAAAGTGGACAGAGAAAATAAAAAAATTATGGTTGAAACCCCTAAAGGTTTAATTGAAATGTATTTGGGGAATTAACAATTTAGAGAGGTGGCCGAGTGGTCGATGGCGCACGCTTGGAAAGCGTGTATACGGAAACGTATCGAGGGTTCGAATCCCTTCCTCTCTGCGAATAAACAATCAAAATCAATCAAAACCCTATAAACACTATGTTTATAGGGTTTTTCTATTTCTGAAAAGGCCATTAAAAACCATATAAAACCAAATAAAAAGGGAGCTATTCGGTGTCAGTTGAAAAAAAATCACAACTGACACCGAATTTTAGTGTACCCATTAATTTTATTGGTGCTTCGAGAGGTCACTTTATTTTTTTTGTGTATATTTATACTAATATAATTGCTAAAAAATATGAAAAATTCATTCTCTCATTTATTTTACATCAAAAAGAGTAAAATTGACAATAAGCAAAAAACCATTATTTATTTAAGAATCACAGTAAATGGTAGGCGTGCGGAGCTAAGTATTCAAAGAAAAGTAAGTTTGGAAAAATGGAGTTCCGGCTCGGGCAGAGTTAAAGGTTACTCAAGTGAAGCCCAGGAAATAAATCAGTACTTGGATTTAATTTCAAACAAAATAAATAAAATTCATCAGCGGTTTGTGGAAGAAGAAAAGCCTTTCACTTCAATTAATATAATAGACACCTATTCAGGTAAAAATGAAAATAAGAAGATGTTATTAAAAATCTTCCAGGATCATAATGATCAGGTGAAAAAGTTAATTGGGAAGGATTTCGCAGCCGGTACCGCTTTACGTTATTCAACAGCAAAAAGTCACGTAGAAGAATTCATAAAGTTTGAATACAAAGTCAATGATATTCCTGTTCAAGATGTGGACCATAAATTTATTACAGGTTTAGAATATTATTTAAAAACGGAGAGAAATTGTGCTCACAACACAACCATTAAGTACATCACTAATTTTAAGAAGATTGTTAGAATTGCGTACGCAAATGATTGGATTAGCAAAGATCCTTTCTTTAATTGGAAGGCAAGGTTAAAAACGGTAGATAGAGAATTTTTATCTGAAGAAGAAATTCAAAATATGATTGCAAAGGAATTTCACATTACACGTTTGGATCAAGTTAGAGATATCTTTATTTTCAGCTGTTTCACAGGATTGGCTTATGCCGATGTAAAGAAACTATCAAAAGAAAGCATTGTTCTTGGTATTGACGGAGGTCAATGGATTAAAACCAAAAGAACCAAAACCAATACCATAAGTAATATTCCAATATTACCAACAGTTGCAACAATCATTAAAAAATATGCAAACCACAAAGAAGTTTTAAATAGTGAAAAATTGCTGCCGGTTCTGAGCAATCAAAAAATGAATGCTTATTTAAAAGAAATAGCAGACCTCTGTGAAATCACTAAAAACCTAACCTTTCACTTAGCACGTCATACTTTTGCAACCACAGTAACTTTAACAAACGGGGTTCCCATTGAATCTGTAAGTAAAATGCTCGGCCACAAATCTCTAAAAACCACACAGCACTACGCCAAGATTTTAGACAGAAAAGTGAGTGAAGATATGAATATCTTAAAAGATAAATTAAATCTTAAAAGCACTGAAGACAATCACGATTCCTCTTCTGATAAAAAGAAATCAGTATAACAATAGCCAATTATTTTTAAATGATTGATTATATTAATAGACCTCTTTATTTTTTCAGTTATTCAATTAAATTTGCTCTAATTTAGTCCAAAATAAATTGCGCATTTTAATTATTAAGTTTTCAAATTAAATCAACTTTTAAAAAAAAAAGATTGAAGCGTTATTATTTTATGATAAAGAAAAATTATTAACGCTAAAACACTTCTTGAAAATTGTGAAAAAAATGTATGCCAAAATCATTGGCGACTTAGAAAAAGAATTAAAAAAAATTGAATTGACAAACAAAGATGTCGTAATAAGAGCCGAGAAAAGCATCATCGAGATCAATGCCAGTATAAATAAATTAAGAAAAATTGTAACAGCAAGGTCATTCATTTCAAAACAAGAAGAAATTGATTTCTTTAAAAAATTGAAACCGGAAATCGTTTCAAAGCTTATTTATTTTATATCCGTCTTCAATATTGAAAGCAAACGCCCAAAAGGAAGCGCCAAAGAACAAAAGAAATATTTTGATGCCGAGATTAAAAAATTTCAGGATTATTTTAACGACAATCACGTATTTTATCAATATTTTAGAGGAGGTGAAACCTATTCCGACAAAAAATATTTTATTCGAAAAAACAAAAGTATCAGAATTCATGTTGATTGTTTTGGATCCTATATGGATGATAACTTTGCTGCCAACCTCGGTACCACTTTTGCGAAATTTATTGGATATGGATTGGCCATTCAATATTTTCAAAATGAAATTAAGAAACTTTTACTTAATCCCAATGAAAATCAACTGCAAACAGGCACCTACAAATCAAATTTATTTTGGACAGGTAATAAGGTAGGTGCAGTGGAAACTGTATACGCAATACACGCAACCGGAGTTATTAATGACGGAAAAGCAGATATCAAAGATATTGCTGAAGCATTCCAATTAATGTTCAACATTGATTTAGGAGATTATTACAGAACCTTTTCAGAGATAAAATCCAGAAAAAATGTGATTCCAAAATTTTTGACCTTCGCAATTGACAAATTACTGGCGCTAATAAAGGAATCTGAAAAATAAACACCCAACTTGGGTAAAATATCCAAATATTTTATTCTGTGATTATTTGATGTTATTTCGAATTCTGAACAAATTTTAAAACATCAAATAGCCACAATTATATCCAATAAATATTTTTTAATAAATCTTTTTAACTTGTGATTTTTAACAATTTAACTTTCACATATTTGCTTTAAGAAAGAGAAACAAAAACAAACTTTCTTTATTATTAACCCTAAAATTGAAAAAGATGGCGGCAAAAATTATTACCCCAGAAGATTTAAATGATTTTAAATATGATTTATTAGACAACATTAAAAAGTTGATAGATCATCAACCAGGTACAAAAACAAAAAAGTGGTTAAAATCTCCCGAAGTTAGAAAACTTTTAGGATTATCGACCGGAACACTACAAAACCTGAGAATTAACGGAACACTACCTTATACAAAGATAGGTGCGGTTATTTATTATGATTATGAGGAAATTATGAAAGTAATGGAAAATAATTGTGTGAATAAAAGATAATGTTTCCAAGCACCCCCTTCAAACAAATTGTTTCAAGGGGGTTTTCAATTATTTAGGCCTAAATCTATACTGATATCAAGCGTATTTGTCGCTGTGATACATCAGTATAATTAGTGACACCATAAATTTAAAAGCAATGAATTACATCAAACACCTCAACGCTGTTTTTGAGCAATTCTCTAAAGACAGTCGGTTAAATCCAACGCATATCAGTTTATATGTTGCATTATTTCAATTCTGGAATTACAACCGTTTTCCGGAAGAGTTTTATGTGAACCGTGAGGAAGTAATGAAATTCTCAAAAATAGGCTCAAAATCAACCTATCATCGTTGTATAAGGGAATTAGATTCTTGGAAATATCTGATCTATAATCCATCCCACAATCCGTTTAAGGGAAGCAAAGTTAGGTTGTTTCATTTTGGGACAAGTGATGGTCAAGCAGTGGACTTAAACCGTCCCATATCAGGACAAGCGTTGGTATCTGTTATAAACATGAATAAACAAATAACAAACTTTTATAAACTTGGGCAAGCCGAGAAAAAAAATGAGATTTTATCTTTTTTTAAAAATGAAAACTGGCCAAAAATTGAGGCCGAAAAATTCTTTAACCATTACCAGGGAATTGGTTGGAAAATTGGCGGAAAAATAAAAATTGTCGATTGGCAAGCCACAGCCCAAAACTGGATGTTAAAATTCAAGGAAATTCAAACACAAAAAAACATTTTTTTGCCGCCATTCCAGAATAGGGACAACCTCCATACCAGTAAAAATAAAAACTACAATGAACCACTATGACAACTTGGAAAAACCAGAATTATCTTATGAAATTAAACCGACCTCAGAAAGTCTTCGTAGCAAATTCATCCGCAAGTAGCGTTAAAAACAAAAAGCTGTTTGAGCAGGGCAAAGCGTTAAAAAAATGTTTTGTAAACATTTTTAGCGAATGAGCCTGATGGCGCGATGGCTGAAGAGCGAGTTCATTTCTTTTAGGATTCAAAAACTAATTTGAACGGCGAAAATCCAAGGCTTGACTTTTTTGGCTCGGTTTATCCTGAGCGTAGTCGAAGGGTTTTTGTGTCAAGACAACTGCGAAGCACATCACGAACACCCCTAAAAAAATAAAAAAGGGGTGAGTAAAAAGGAAAAAACATAAATGAAATCTAAAATTTTAATTCGTTTTGCGCTAAGTCAAAATAAAAATACATCACAGTAAAAAAATCCAACAACGAACAACCAAATGCTATGAACTCACAACCACACATAAAAACCGAAGGCACCTCAAATTTCCAAATTGGCGAAATCATAAACAACACTGTTCACTACGATTTCGAAAAAATAAAAACCTACCTCAACATCAAAGG
>JBAZGP010000043.1:0-15391 GCA_041652835.1 Lutibacter sp.
CATCAACGCTTCTATAAGGGAACTGATAAACAGGTGCGAGAGAATCAGCCTTTCGCAAGTCAAATCCTAACCCTGAAAAATGACATCCGAAAAATTGAACGAGGAGAACTTGATGGAAATATTCAAAAGTTAAAACAAGAAATAACTAAACTTGAAAAAGAAGCTCCACACCAACAACAGGGCAAACGTATTGTACAAGGAATGAGAAAAGAAGGCAATCAAAGTCATATTCATATCATCGTTAGCCGAAAGGATATGTCTAACAGCTATAGCTTGTCTCCGGGAAGTAAATACAAAGCATCCGAAGTAACTATGAACGGTAAAATAGTAAAAAGGGGGTTTGACAGAGATGCTTTTTTTACAAAAGCAGAGCAAACATTTGACAAGACATTCCGATACCAAAGAAACTACGCTGAATCCTACCAATCCAAAAAGGACTTTATTAAAAACCCAAAACTGTACTTTTCAGTCTTACTGGGCTTGCCGACCAATGAAAAAGCAGCAGCGTTTAAGATTCTCGGGAAGGCTGGATTTCCGATAGGCAGTATTCCAACCAATCAAGTACAACTGGCTTTAAAAGTTGTCAGCAAATTGAAAAAAGGGATTGATATTGCAATTCGTTCAAGTTCAATAGGAATTTAATAACAAACAGATGCTATTAAATACAACCATTCCAATAGTGATAATTAATTGCCTGCTGATGCTTCTTTTTTTGGGTCTATTTAAGATAACCCGAAAAGCATTTATTATCAACAACTTGGTGATACTGGGAATTACCATTACGGTTTGGCACTACGCAGATACGGCATTGATCTTTAGTAAATACTTGCTATCCTTTTTTATACCCACGGTATTGGGAAATACCTTGTTTTATACTTTTTTTCAAAAAGAAGCAGCAACTTCCATTAAAGAAAAATATAAAGTCAGCTTTAAACTTAAAAGGGGAGTGCTTACCATTGATAATATTAAGCGCGGAGCATCCGTCATTGGATCGGCTGGGAGTGGAAAAACGGAAAGTGTCATCTACAATTTTTTGCAGCATTTCAGCAAATATTCATTTTGTGGCATCATACACGATTATAAGGATTTTGAATTGACGGAAATTGCCTATCCACTGTTTAAATACAGCAAACTAAACTTTTATACGATTTCTTTTGACCCAATATACTACAGGGTGAATCCTATTGCCCCAAAATACATTCCAAACGAAGAAAGTGTCAATGAAATTTCCAGAGTAATTATGGAGAACTTATTAGAGCAAAAAGAAATCAATGCAAGTGGAGCAACAAAATTTTTTAATGATGCTGTTGAGGGTTTAATAGGTGGGCTTATTTGGAAGTTGAAATCAGATTATCCGCAATATTGTACTTTACCTCATGTCATCGCAATTTATCAATATCTAAATACGGAAAGTTTGGTTGCTTTTTTGCGTTCAAATTCCATATCAAAAAGTATGGCGAATGCTTTTATCAGCGGCGTAGCTTCAGAGAGACAAACAGCAGCGGTTAAAAGTACCTTAGCCAATGCCTTTAAAAAGATCAGTACTCAAAAAATATTTATGGTGTTGTCAAAAGATGAAGTTCCTCTTGATATCAATAATGAAAAAAATCAAGGGATCATTTCAATTGTAAATAATCCTAAATATGAAACAGCCTATGCACCAATCATTGCCACAATTATACATACAGTAACCAAACAAATGAGTGTAAGAAACCAACAATCTTCATTCATTTTAATGGAAGAAGCTCCCACCATTAAACTGCTAAATATGCATCGTATACCTGCAACCCTCAGAAGTTATGATATAGCAACCATTTATGTGATGCAGGATAAAGTGCAAAATGACATCCTCTATGGCGATAAAGTGAGTAAAGCAATTTTGAGTAATTTATCCTATCAATTTTTTGGAAAAGTGAATGATCCGGACACCGCTAAATATTATGAACTCTTTTTTGAGATCGTAAAGAGGAAAACAACCAGTATCAATAAAGGATTTAATTTAAATTTTGATACCCGAGTAACCAAAGGAGAAAAAGAAGTTTCAAAAGTAAGAGCTGATGAATTTTTTAGGTTAAAACAAGGGGAGTTTATTTCTTTTGCTGATGGTAAGGATAAAAAAGTACAGTTCAAACTACAAAAAATCAGTAAAGAAATGCCTGAGCCATTATTCAAATATACTGATGAGGATTTGCGATTAAATTTTGAGAGAATTCATTGGGAGATTCAATCTATTTTTAGATGATGTAAAACACAATATATTACTTATTTTTTTAGGTATTTATTGAGGTTTGGATCAAACTGTATACCTGAATATTCGAGAGTATATTTTGGAGATGTATTTCAGTAGTTTGTTGATTTAGCGTAATGATCCATAATACTGTTTTAAATAATAAAAAATAGTTCAACATTTATTTGGGTTGAAAAAAGAACAATTTAATTGGAACATAGTTTAATTTAACAAATTAACATATTGAATATCTATAGAATATCAATCAAAAACAGATGCTGTTAAACTATTCCTGAGAAATTTTTTGAAGATAGATTTGACACTGTAAATATTCTTTATTTGTTTTGTAATCTTTTTTCTTCTCAAAATTTGCGGATATAATTTTCCCATACTTATGATTTTTCTCTAAACTATAGATGAGGTTGATAACTGAACTATAATCACTTTCAACAGTAAATGTATAGGTTTCCTGTACAGCATTGTTATCGATTTGAAAGTGGTGAGGATCTTTGAAGCTTATTATTTTTAGATGATTTTTTTGATAGGAATCATTCAAGGTATTTAGCAAGTTATTTTGAAATGAACTCTTGGAAGAAATTTGATATTCATTCAATTTGGCATGATAATAATTGACTTGTTGTTTTAAATTATCGATATTTTGAGATGCCGACATGAATAATTCATTCTCTTGTTTTAGAATATAAAAATTTTGCATGGCTTCAATTGTTTTTGAAAATGAAAACACATAAGCTATCCAAACTAAAAGCAGGAAGCTTGCCAATAAAATAGTATTTTTTTGTTTCAAATTCATTTTAATATAATTCTAAGTGTAAACCCTGTGCTTAATTTTTTTCCTGTACCATAATCCACAATATCAACTGATTTTATCCAATCAAATTTTTCAAGGTTTTTCATCCAATTTGAAAAATTTTCACTATTGGAAGAAGAACCTTCTATAAAAAGAGTTTGTTGATTTAAAACAATTTTTTTGTCAGCTTCAATATTTTTTAAAATGGGCTGATATTGAATAGAATTTAGTGAAACGGTTGTTGGTACAGACAAACCAATCTGATCAAAATAAAGTGATGTTTTGGAAGATGTTGAATTGGCAATATCATCAATCAATTTTTTCTTATTGTTTAACTCATTATTCAATAAAAGCAATTGTTCTTTATATGATTGGTTAATTTGAGAATTTATTGTTAAGGTTTCGTTACGGCTATTGTAATAATCAAATAGTAGAAAATTCACCAAAAGAGAAATAAAAAGCACCACCAATCCAGTTCTTAAACCCAAGCTAAAGAACCGTTTTTGAGTAAATTCTTTTGAAATTGAAGAATTATAATTGATAAAGTTGCTGGCAGTTTTAAAGCTATTTGAATAATAGGAAATAATAGCTGCTAAAGAGAGTGTGTAATTATTTAGGATTTCGATTCCGTTAATTAAATAAGGTTTTTCATCAACTTTATCATCTATATCAATAGAAGTAATCAGATTATTGGCAATGGTTAAAGAAGCATTACTGGTTGAAATACTTGTTGATTCTAAAAAGGGTAATAAATGAATTACAGTACTATTTCCAAGGGTAAACCCGATAATATTTAGATGGTGTTGTGTATAATCAGCAATTAGTTTTTGAATATACTCTTTTCTGCAAATACTGATATAGGTACTTTCTTCCAGTTGGACAATCTCGTAATAGAAATCTGAAATCTTAATGGTAGAATAGGCATTTTGCAAAACTTTATCTTCACTGACCTCCTTCTTAATAGATTTAGATAGAACTTGATTGTTATTTACTATTAAATAAAGATGCTGATTTTTATTTATGGTTTCGGCAACTTCTTTTAAAGAACTGCATTTTTTTTGGGTTTCAATTCTAAATTCATTCTTTTCTTTTTTCAGCACTAACAGCGCAAGCTCCTCACTTTCGTCATTGCTTTGAAGTTCTACAGCTGCATAAAATGAGCCATACTTAATATATTTTAGTACTTTATTTAACATGCTAATATATAATGGTTGGCTTAATTAAAATTACCAATTTCTTTTTGGTATCCTCTCTTTTACGTTGGCTAAAAAACCATTTAAGTACAGGAACCCTTGTTATAAAAGGAACGCCAGAACCTGAATCATTTTTGACTTTTTCTTCCAAACCGCCTAAAACTACCATTTCTTGGTCTTTAACCCTAACAATTGAAGTAAACTCCCGTGAATTTATCCCGGGGGGAGCATCCTCACTAATTCTTTCATTATTAAAACTAGATTGGATAACATTTATTTCCATGGTTATTTGACCATCACCGGAAACCATCGGCTTTAAATCTAAGGCTAATTGGGCATCGATTGGTTGGAAATTCTTAATTTCGGATGTCTGTGGTATTTGTGATCCGTAATAATTTTGATTTGTAACAACATAATAAGTTGTTTCCCCAATAGATAAACTGGAGCGATGGCCATTCAGTGTAGATAATTTAGGTGTAGAACGTACTTTAACATCACCATTGGCTTCCATTGCTTTAATGTTCATATAAAACTCAGGTATCACCTTTCCTAAGTTAAAAGAGCCAAAACCATCATTTTTAGTGATGATTTTATTTATATCATTTGAGCCGATTGTCATATCAATTGCCGGAAAAGCACTCCCTTTTGTTTTAGAGGGATTCTCTCCAATACCCCAATTGATACCTGTTTCAACAGTAGATGACTTATTAATTTCCAAAATCATTACCTCAATAGTAATTACAGGTATCGGTTTATCAATATATTTAATGAACTCTTCGAATTTTTGAATATTTTGACTAGGCCCACTAACAATAAAACTATTTAATTCGGTATCTATTTTAATATCTAAATCGTTTATGATCTCAGCAGGTAAAATATTGACTAAAGCCTCTGCTTTATTGGCATAAGAGCTAAAGGCGCTTGAGTTATTTGTATTAATATTTTCTCTATTGTTATTAATTCCCCCTAAATTAGTTAGGTTGTTAACATTGTTTGTAAAGCCATTTGAATTGTTATTATAGTCAGATCTTACACTGTTTCTTTGTTTATTTTCCTGATTGTTCATTATTTCAATAGAACGGTGCATTAAAGGAATTATAACGGTATTGCGTAAAGAAGGTTGTTTTCTGTTACCAAAATAATATACTAAATCCTTTTTTTTATAAGTAAATTCCGTATTTTCAAATAGTTTATCCAAAAGCAAGTCAAAAGAAATATTATTGGCCTTGACTGTAACTGAGCCAGCATCTTTTAAGGGTGTTGATGTAAACATATTTAGATTTAGGTCAAAACCGATATCACGTATGACAGTTGCAAGCTCAACATTCTCAAAATCTACATCCAATTGGTATTTAATGGAATCTTTTATTTTATAATTGTAATTAGGATGATTCCCACTTTGGGATCGGTTTTTTCTTTTGTCAATGTTTCCAGATAAAGCTGTAGCGTTTGAATCATTTTTTTCAAATAAATAATAATTATCGCTGGTTTTGGTAACCATTAAATTATTTGAAAATGCAATTTTATCCAGCGCGCTATCAAAAGGCATATCTTTAATATAAGCTGATAATTTAGTGTATTCTAATCCCGGTGCAAAAACCAAATTTTTATTGGTTTTATTGATAATCTCTTTAAAGGCTATGTACAAGGTATCTTGCTTTAAATCAATTGAAAACAAATTATCTACAGAATTAAAACTTATTGGAATATTCCTTCTTTCAAAAATTATTTTAGGGGTATCTATTTTTTTAATAGATAAAATATTGCCTATAAAATCAATTGTAAGGTTAAATTCTTTACACACAAAAAGCAACACATCGGATACTGTTGAATTGGAGAAGTTATTAGTGATGATGATGTTATTTAAATCAGAACTGATGTTTAAATTAATTTTATGGGCGTTTGCAACAGTTCTTAAAAAATCGCCAAGCAGCACATTGCTCACATTAATGTCGGCTTTTTCATTTAATCCGGGGGAGTCAACAGCAATGCTTTCTAATTGTAATTTTAATTGTGCTAATCTATTTTCCTGTGCATACAACTGAATTGAAATAAGTGCCATTAAAAAAATTAGCAGCATTGATTTTATTGTAAATGAGTTTTTCATGATTTTTTATTCAGTTAATAGCGTATAAACTTCCTCTATTGAAGTTTCTCCTTGTTGAATTAATTCTAATGCATTAGATTTTAGCGTCGGTATTTTTTCTTTCAGTAAATAAGCTTCAATGTCCAACACATTGCTTTTGATTTGATTGCTTAAATATTTATTTATGGGGATGATTTCATATATAGCCTTTCTTCCATTATATCCAGTATAATAGCAATGCTCACAGCCAACTGAAACATAATGAGATTTCAAGTTTTCTGGTAATGAACTGTTTTTAGGAAATAAATCCAATGAAATGTGCTCCTCTTTTTTGCAGTGATTGCATAATTTTCTTACAAGGCGTTGGGCCACACTAATATTAAGGGTGCTAGCTACCAGAAAAGAAGGAATTCCCATGTCAATTAGTCTGGTAATTGTTGCCCAAGCTGAGTTTGTGTGTATGGTTGACAATACTAAATGACCCGTAAGTGATGCCCTTATTGCCATATTTGCGGTTTCCACATCTCTAATTTCACCCACCATGATAATATCGGGATCCTGACGTAAAAATGTTCTCAGCGTACTTGCAAAATTAAGTCCTATATTTTCTTTGAGCTGTACTTGATTAATGCCTTCAAGGGTATATTCAATAGGATCTTCAATAGTTAATATATTCGTATTTGCATTGTTAATTTCTTTTAAGGTTGCATATAGAGTGGTTGTTTTACCAGACCCGGTGGGTCCGGAAATAAGTACAATCCCGTTTGGTTTTTTTATGCTTTCCCTATAGGTTCTTAATTCCGCTTTTGTAAATCCCAATGCTTCGAGTTGTATGCTTGTGGTATCTTTTGACAATAATCTTAAAACGACCTTTTCACCAAATAAGGTTGGTAATGCAGAAACACGGATGTCAAAATCGGAAATAGTTGTATCAATGGTAATTCTACCATCTTGAGGTAGTCTTTTTTCAGAAATATCCATTCCTGCCATAATTTTTATCCGGTTAATTATGATGGCGTATTCTGTAATTGAAACTACATATTTCTCAATCAATTTTCCATCAATTCTGAACCGAACCCTGCTTCGATGTTCAAAAATTTCAAAATGAATATCACTGCTGCCAATATTTTTAGCTTCCAGTATTATTTTTAACAAAAAATCTTCGGAATAATTAAGAGACTCACTAATAAGCACATTGCTTTTTCTATAATTTTTTGTGAGATATTGCTGTAAATTATCTTCGGTTTCTGAAATTAAATGAACCTCTTTCCCCAATACAATTTGAAGTTCCTGTTTTAGCGCTAATGCCTTTTTAGATGCTGTTTTAAACGTTAGGGATGTATCATCACTTTTAACCGGAACTATTTTATAGGAATATGCCTGTTCCTGACTGATTAATTGCAATAAGCTGGTTTCTATTTTAAAGTTTTTTTGTTCCATTAAATTACATACAAATTTTCAATGTTAAAAATCCAGTTTACAATAAAAATGACACAAATAAATAAGGCCTGCATTCCGGCTAAAGGCACCGATTCTTGTTTCAGTTTATGCTTTAACAAAAAACATAACAGCAATGAAAACACCAATGAAAAGGAAAACAGCACTAAAAATGTAGCCGTCGGAAATCCAATGACCAACACTATAAAAAAAAGAAAGTCTCCCAATCCAAATGTGCTCTTTAAATCATCTTTCAATACTGTTTTAGCATATATAAAAAGCACAAATACAATGGCTATAACAATACTGAAATTTATTAAAGTTGTTAATATAAATTGCTGATAATAAACTTTACTAAAGTGAAAGGCTCCCATTGATAATCCTGAAAGCAGTAACAACCATAAAAAAACGTTGCGTTCTTTGAAGTCTTGCAGGGCGATGCCAAACAAAGATAAAATGATTACTATTTTTAAAAAAATATCCAAAGGCAATTTTTTAATTGATAATTAGACAACTAATCTTTTACTATTTCTTTAAGGTTTTGGTTTTGGTCAATTTCCCAAACATTAAATATGCCATCACCATCAAAATCAGTTATGGCAGTTGCACTGGCTTTAAAAGCATTATTTGTTGCCGATAAAATTTCATAAGCATAATTAGAATTTCCATTTTCGATAGTAGTTTTAGGAATCTCAAATCCAATTTCATCAAAATTGACATTGTATTTAGAATTCATAAAAAAATAAGTCCGCTCCAAATTGTAAATATGTTTCAACTGAGTCTGTGCTTCAATGCTTTTTGCTTTTGATATCAAAGGCATTAAACTAGGAAGGGCAATCAATATTAAAATGCCTATAATTACAAGCACAACCAACATTTCCTGAAGATTGAAAGCTTTTAGTTTTTTTCCGTACATCCATTGTCTGCTTTTCATTTTATAAATAGTTAACATTTGATTAAGCCGATAAATCTACTTCATTTTCAACTGCAATATTTACGGAAAACCCGTAAAAAGAGTAAGGATATTCATTACCTATTCCATTAGAAGCCTGTCTATCTTTCGGTTTTTAAAATTGCTGTGAGGCACTTTTTAAAAGAGTGTATAAAAAAATTTAATGATTGTTTTGACAATTCATAAATATGCCAATAAATTAAAATCAACCAATTAACATGAAAAAATTATCATTGCCTATTGCTGTTTTAGCATTATTAATTGCTATTTCATCTTTTTTTTATAATCAAAACAGTTCTAAACAAGTTTATGTAGATGTCAATAAACTAATGGAAGGATACAACAGAACCAAGATTGTTAAAGCCGAATTTCAGGAAAAAGCAAAAACACTACAATCTAATGTCGATAGCTTGGTAACCGATTGGCAAAAAGAGCTAAAATTGTATGAAAAGGAGCGTTCTAATTATTCTAAAAAAGAATTAGAATTAAAACAAGAATTGTTGGGTAACAAGCAACAACAAATTAACAATTACCAACAAGCCATTCAACAACAAATTCAAGAAGAAGATAAAAAAGCAAGCCAAACCGTTATCAATGATATTAATGATTATGTAAAAGAATTTGGTAAAAAAAACAAACATCAAATTATTTTTGGCGCAAGTGGCAGCGGCAATATTATGTATGCCGATGAGGATACCGATTTAACCCCAGAAGTTTTAGAAGGGTTAAACAAGGAATTTGATGCTAAATAAGTTATGGGTTTTGTGAAAAAGAAAAAATACTTAGTATTCCTTATTGTACCGTTGTTGTGGAATTGTTCTCAAAAAACCTTTGAGAGTGAACAGGATATGTGGACATATCTAAATGACCCTTCTAATGGGTATTTGCAGCAAAAAACAATAAATGGTTTTGATTTTTCTATTGTGCAACGACCAACAGATTTACTGGTTAAGCAAGAGTTAGGAGATAGTCTTGACATTGAAAAAATAAAAGGACTCAGAGAAAAGTACAGCAAGTACATGTATTTCAACATCTCTATGTCCAAAAACAATCAGGAGCTGTTAAGTGCCGCACCAAAAAACAGAAATGAGTTTGGAGCAATGGTAAATCAACTGGCTTTTGGGATGGGAGATAAAGTACACTTGTATACGCAACAAAAGGACACCATTGAATTGGCTGATTTTATTTATCCCAGAATGTATGGTATGAGCAGAAGTACAACAATTATGTTTGTATACCCTAGAAACAAACAACAATTACAAGGCGATTATTTAAATTTTACCATTGAAGATCTTGATTTATATACCGGTGAAGTAAAATTTAAAATCCCTATAAAAAGTATAAGTAATGAACCTCAATTATCTTTTAAAAATGAATAAAAAAATTATTACTCTAATTATTTGTCTATTAACCACTTTAACTACTTTAAAAGCACAGAATGCAAAAGTTGTTATTACTTTAAAAAATGGAGATACAATAATGGGATATGGAAAAATCAAAAGTGATTATTTAAAATATAGAATAAATCGTAATGAAAAATCTGTTAAAATTCATTTCTCAAAATTGGAGCGTGTAAAAATTTATTATACAGGTGAAACTACAAACTATGTATATCTAAAAGTTAAAAACGAAGAAAAGTATAAAGTACTTGAAGAAGTAGAGACAGGAAATGTAAATCTATACAAACTTTCTAAACAAGTTTACAGCCCAGGATATATGGGTTCAAATGGCAATATAGGAAGTGTTGGATTTAGTGGGGGATATTCATATAATATTAACAGTTTTTATGTAAAAAAAAATGGAGAAACTGAGGCTATTCATTTGGCATCAAATGAATTATTCTCAAAAAATTTTAAAGAAGAAGCTTCAGAATATTTTAAAGATTGTCCTCAACTTGTATTGAAAATACAAAACAAAGAATTAAAAAAAAGAGATCTTATTGAAATTATTGAATTTTACAATCACCAATGTAATTAATTATTAAAGCTATGAAAAAGTTGAAATTACCACACAAAATAATAGCATTACTTTTATTGCTTTTTTGTTTATTACCACAAACTTACAAATTGTATGCACAAGGACCAAATGCGCCAGAAGCTGCTAGTTTTGAACCGGTAGATGCTACAGATATGGTGAATTTAGTAACAGGGGATTTATCCTATGTACTACCATTATTAAATGTACCGTCTCCTGAAGGAGGATATCCAATAGCTTTATCATATCATGCTGGTATTGCTATGGATCAGGAAGCCTCTTGGGTTGGGTTGGGCTGGAGTTTAAATCCAGGAGCTATTAATAGAGGTGTTAATGGGTATCCAGATGATTGGGGGAAAGCCAATGTGAATGAGTTTTTTTATGATCAAGGCTGGTTTGAAAATTATTATAATATAGGAGCTGGAGTAACTTTTTCGGGAGGAGTTTCCGTTGGTTTAGGGTTATCTTGGGGGTCAAATCAATCTTTAGGTGGCTATGTTTCAGCGGGTATTGGCCCTGGGGATGGTAAAACTGGAGCTAGTTTAGGGGTTATCGTTGGCACTGATGGAGCTAGTATTTATGGTGGCGTTGGTCAGTTTTCAGCAAGTGTTGGTACTAATGGAGTTGGAATTGGATATGGGACAATAGTAAACGGAAATACTTCAATAGGTATGAGTTTAAATTACAGTTATAACTCAGGTTTATCTGGGGGTATCTCGGTTAACCAGAAAGCTAAAAATGGTAGCACTTCATGGAAAAATTCTGGAGTCGGTATCAGTCTTAGTTCAAATGGAGTTTCAGTCAATGCTAAAATGAATGGGTATGGCGCTGGTATTTCTTCATCAACAAACGCTATAAGTGCAGGAGATTATGACGTTAATGTCTCTACTTCTGGTTTTTATATACCTGTCTATATTTTCTACGTTAGTTATAGCAATACTAAAGTAAAGTATTCACTATACAAATACAATAATCTATACACTTCAGGAATGCTATACCCAGTAGTTGCAAATGAATTAAACACCTATGATAATAGCTCAAATCTATCTCGAAGGATGAAAGAAAATCATTTTATGGATGTGAATGTTGTTCAAAAGTTTGGAACAGGTGATAGTTATAAAGATTTAATAGACGATAGTAATAAAAATGATAAAAATAATCTTGTTTTACCAAATTATGATAATTATACAGTTAATGCTCAGGGTCTATCAGGAAGTATTAGCCCTTATATATTTTCAGAGTTAAACTTGTCAGCAAGGGGTAGAGGAGAGCAAAATATTGATAATGAATATTTACAATATCTAAATCATGACATTACGGAATATATGGCTTCCCCATCTTCTGGTTTAGGAGGAAATAAGGAAGCTGTGGCTAAAAAATATTTTACTTTTTTAAGCGAATATAACTCTTTTTTAAGGTTAGAAACTTCTCAAATTAATAAAGCTGGAATTTTTAATGCAAGTAGTGACTATTTAATGAAAGAATACGCTACTTATGAAACGGGAAGTTTTTATAATGGTTCAGAAAGCTTTAAAAATTCAAGAAAGCGTGAAGGTAATATTATTGAAACTTATACAAACAAAGAAATTAGAGAGAGTTCAATAATTGGATTTATTGAAGCTAAAGAAGGAGATAATCTATTAAATAGGCAAGATACGGAAACGTTCTTAGATGATGGTATTGGAGCTTTTAAAATAACATCTTTGGATGGTAAAACCTATCACTATTCGTTACCTGTATATCAATTTGAAAGTTTTTACAAGAATTTTAAAGATGAGACTGATGAAGATAAAAACTTTTTTGAAATTCAAAAAACGACTCCTTATGCAACCCATTGGTTATTAACAGCCATTACAGGGCCCGATTATATTGACAATAATAACAATGGTAAAGTTGATGAAAATGATTATGGGTATTGGGTTGAATTTGATTATGGTAAATGGAGTGATGGCTATACTTGGCAAACGCCTAATGGAAGAAATGAAGAAATTACAGATATTAATAACGTAACAGATAAGACTTATGCCTATTCTTGGGGACGCAAGCAAATTTATTACTTAGACGCTATTAAAACCCGGACACATACGGCTTTATTTGTGAAAGATATTAGAAATGATAACTTTTCTTTTGATAAAAGTAAAGATTCTAAAAAATGGGACTCAGGAGGATTTGATATGGGTTTTAATGGACTTTATTATTATAATAAAAGTAAATCTAAAGAAGTTGGACCTCCAGGTTTATCTGTTTATAATAGTCATGGTGATGAAATTGTATTACCTCAATCTGATAAAATGGGTGATAATGTAGACGGATATTTTTCATTTCATCAAATGACATCGGAATATATTTACACACCAATAAATAGGAGTTTAAAATTAAGTAAGATACTTTTAGTTAAGAATAAAGATATTGATTCTGTAATTAAAGACCGGGGATATTTAACTGAAACTGAACATGGATTCATTATAAAATCTCATGGTTATGCTCAAATTTACTATAGAGTACATAGCACACATGGTACTTCTGAGGAAAGATTTTATGAGTTTGGTCCATTTTTTACTACAAAATTTAACACAAATGGGTTTAATGTAAATATTCATCAAAATATTATAGATGTAAAAGACATTGAAGGGTTGGATTTAGAGAGTAAAGCAAGCCAAGTTATTGAGTTTGAACATGATTATTCCTTAGCGAAAAATGCGCCCAATACTGAAATAAATAAAGGTCGACTAACTTTAAATAATGTTAGTTTCAAAGGAAAAAAAGGGGTGAAATTAGTTCCTCCATATAAATTTAGTTATAAAGATCCAACCTTACTGTACAATAAAAATGATATAGATGTTTGGGGTTACCATAAAACGGTTCCAGATGTATGGAGTTTAAATAAGATAGAAACACCAATTGGTCAAACAATAAAATTAAATTATGAATCTGATGAGTATTATTCTGCTTTAATTCATAGAATTGAATTTCTTAAAGGAAATGGAAGATATTCATTTAGTTATGACGTTAATGGTTATTATATTAATTCTACAGAGGAGATAGGTCTTTCTATTGGTAAGATTGTAAAATTAAACACTCTAATTTATAACGGAAGTAATGTTACCAAAACTTATGGTGATGCTAAAATAATATCCTATAGTAGTTCTTTAGGTTATAAAATTGAATTTATAGGAATACCAACAGTAACAATAACACCAAATACAGGCTATGGAAGTGGTGGTGGAGGTGCTTTTATGGGATATGCTTATTATGATATTGACACACCTTTTTTTGGTGGTGGTATTCGTGCACAAGAAATAGCTATATTTAATGGAGATAATTCATTACTTAAAACTGAGTATCATTATAATGATTTGGAAACTAGTTTAACTTCTGGTATTACATCTTATGATCCGACTAATATAAAAAATGGTGTTCCATATGCGTCTGAGTTACCTCCACCAATGGTGATGTATGGAGAAGTTGCGATGTTAACAAAAGATGGAGCCGGAAATGAATTGGGAAGAAGCGTTTATGAATTTGAAACTTTAGAGCCAAGGAAAGAGGAAGAAGGCTATATTTTTAGTTTAGGAGAAGCTTTTAGAGTTAAAGAAAGCCAAAATCAAACCTTTGAAGGGGGGAAAGTAATTGTAAATAAGTATACCATTGAAAGTAGATTAGGTAATTTAGGCAGAATTAAATCTATAACAAGTTATAATAACAAAAATCAAGTTTTAAATAAAAAAGAAAACATTTATAAAAAAAATTTAAATAATGAAGGTGAAATTGGAGTTTCACAAGAATCTCATAAAAGTTATAAACGGTTATATAAGAATGATGTAGAAACATTTTATGTAAGTTCAACAAGTAAAGTAAATTACCCAAGTGTTTTAGAGAGTACTAAAGTTACTCAGAGTGGTTTCAGTATTGAAAAATACTTTGATAAATATGATTTCTTAACAGGCCAACCATTAGAAACACGAACGTATGCCAGTGATGGTAGCGCTTTTAAAACCAAAACAGTTCCTGCATATACCAAATACCCGCAAATGGGTTCTAAAGTTGACAATATTACAAACAAGAATATGTTGACCCAACAAGCGGCCAGTTATACTTATTTATTAAATGAAGCTAATAATACTGAAAAAGTAATTGGAGCTGGCATCACTACTTGGAATAATAGTTGGTTCTATAGAGACCAAAGCGGCTTAGAAACCACTCCAACAAACGATGTTGAAAAAATATGGCGTAAACATAAAAGTTACTTTTGGAAAGGTGATATTGATAGTGATGGGGCTTATATTGGCTATAATGCAACTAATGATGATGGCTTTGTTTGGGGTATTGGTCAATCACAAACAAATAATAAGTGGAAAAAGGCGTCTGAAGTTACAAGATATGACCATTACTCTGCTTCGTTGGAATTGATGGATATCAATGCTAATTTTGCATCTACCAAAATGTGTGATAGTGACAGTAAAATTATGGTAGTTTCCAATGCTAAATACACAGAAATGTTTTACAGTGGTGCAGAATATTTTTCTCTGAATAACAATTTTTATTTTGATGGTGAAGTAAAATCTGTAGGACAATCTGAAGTAAAAGCACATACAGGAATAAAATCCATAGCAATTTCAAGTGGTCAAAATGGGTTTGAAGTTATTTTAAAAGGTGGCGAACATAGAGCAGGGAAATACAAGTTTTCAGTTTGGGTGGATAAAGGGTCAGAAGC
>JBAZGP010000044.1:0-15285 GCA_041652835.1 Lutibacter sp.
GAGCATCCTTGCTCTCGGTCAAAATTGCAACTACATCAGCAATGGAAAAATACCATTGTTCTTCCTCTTCATTCCATAAAGAACGAACTTGCTTTTGCTCAAACAATTGTAATGCGGTTACTTTTGTCATAAATTATTCAATTTTTGTTTAAATGTACCTTAATTTTCAACTTAAAAAAAATAAAGGATAAAAAAGTGAGAAAATCATTCTTTAACTTCTGAATGTGAAAATTGAAGAAGTATTGCAATTGCCATCACCAAAAAACAACCAAATAAATTAAGCCATAAATAAGCCATCCAATCGTATTTATAACCAACAATTACAACAACTTGCGTAATTAATGCCGCCACAAAAACCGCATTGCTTTTTACATATTTTATAAAAAACGCCAATAAGAATATCCCTAAAATATTTCCATAAAAAATAGAACCGATAATATTGACCAACTGAATTAAATTATCGAACAAGCTGGCAAAACAGGCAAATGAAATCGCCAATATTCCCCACAACAGCGTAAACCATTTGGAAGCAGTCACATAATGTTGTTCGGTTTTTAAAACCTTATGATTTCTTTTGTACAAATCTATCAGCGTTGTGCTCGCCAGTGCGTTGAGTTCAGAAGCTGTACTTGACATTGCCGCCGATAAAATTACCGCCAACAACAATCCTATTAATCCTCTGGGAAGATTGTTTAAAATAAAGTGAATAAAAACATAATCTTTATCGTTGGTTTCAGCCAAGCTATCAGCTTTTTTAATAATTTCTTTGGCTTGTTCCCTATTTTCAAATTCCAATGTATTTAAACTTTGAATTTCCTTTACCGATTTTTCAAGTTGAAGCTCGTTATTTTCATTATCAAGGGCAATTCCATAGTTTAAATTCGCAACAGATTTACGTTTTTCGATTTCTATATGTTTGTCTTCCAGATTTTTATATTCATTGGAATAGCTAGATTCTTTTACCGAATTGTTGGCGACCGGATTAAAATTTAAAGGAGAAGCGTTAAACTGATAAAAAACAAATACCATGACGCCCACCAACAAAATAAAAAATTGCATCGGCACTTTTAACAAGCCGTTAAATACTAGTCCCCATTGCATCTCCTTCACCGATTTCCCTGATAAATAACGTTGCACCTGACTTTGGTCTGTTCCAAAATAAGACAGCGCCAAAAAACTTCCGCCTATAATGCCACTCCAAAAAGTGTATCTGTTTTCTAAATTAAAATTAAAAGAGAAATCCAATATATCCATTTTACCGCTGGCACCGGCAATTTTTAAGGCTTTAAAAAAGGAAATATCCGCAGGCAAATAACTCACTATTAAATAAAATGCCACAAACATTCCGGCAAAAATCACCGCCATTTGTTGTTTTTGGGTAACGTTTACGGCGCTTGTTCCGCCAGTTACGGTATATATAATCACCAATCCGCCAATAATAATATTTAAGGTATTTAAATCCCAACCCAAAACAGCAGATAAAATAATGGCAGGTGCAAAAATGGTAATTCCGGCAGCTAAACCACGTTGAATTAAAAATAAAATGGCTGCCAAACTACGTGTTTTTAAATCGAAACGCGATTCTAAATATTCATAAGCGGTAAATACGTTTAGCCTAAAATAAATTGGAATAAAAACCAAACAAATAACCACCATGGCAATTGGCAATCCAAAATAAAACTGCACAAAACCCATTCCGCTATGAAATGCTTGTCCGGGCGTTGATAAAAAAGTAATGGCACTCGCCTGTGTAGCCATTACGCTCAAGCCAATTGTCCACCATTTTGCTTCACTCCCACCTTTTATATAATCGGTTACATTTTTACTTCCTTTTGTTTTCCATGCGCCATACCACACTATAAATCCCAAAGTTCCAATAAGCACAAACCAGTCTATACCCTGCATGATTTAAGAGAAATTTTTCATGATTAAATAAAACAGTACAATATAAATGGCGTTAGCGATTAAAACAACTGTATAGCTTTTTTTCCAAATGTATTTTTGTTTATCCATCTTAATTTTTTAAAGATTTTTCTGTTTTATTTTTCCCTACTGAAACCATATTGGCAAACAATTTATAAGCCCCGGAAACGCCTGCAGGCAACTCCCTGAAAAAACTTAAACCTGTATAAATAAAATTTCCTTTTCCATATTTAGCAATTAATAAACTTGAATTTAAAGACGATTCATTTTTATCGTTCATACTTAAAATGGTTTCAAATTTTGAATCCCATTCGCTTGGAAAATACAAACCGCGTTCCTGAACCCAGCCATCAAAATCTTTTTGTGTTATTTTATTAGGAAAATTCAGCAGTTCGTGAGCCGGATTTATCATTCTAACTTCTGCATCTTCCTCAGTAACCCTATTGTTGGATAATTTCAACGAAAAAGGTGCAGGACTATCCACTTTCAACCGAGAATTGGTATTATATTGGACAATTAAAGTTCCACCATTTTCTACATAACTGTGCAGGAATTTCTGATAAAATTTTGCCCTGTCACTTATATTATACAATCGAATTCCCAATACTATAGCATCAAAATTTTTCAATTTTTCAGGAGTGATATCTTCCTCATTTAATTCAACAACTGTATAACCCATTTGACGCAAACTTGTTGGAACCGCATCACCAGCACCTTGAATATATCCCACTATTTGTCCTTTTTTTTCGATATTCAACCGCACTACTTTTGCTTCAGAAGGTCTTATTACCGACTGAAACGGAATGTGGTTATAATCAATTTCAACCAATTCATTTGTATATTTTTTAGTGCCAATTTCAACCAAAGGCGAGATAATTCCTTCACTTTCATCGCTTGAAGGTATCACCTCAAATTCAAAATTTTGCTCCTCTCCTTTTTCCTTTATGTTGAATGAAAAAGATTTTGGCGAAACCGTCCAAGATTCAGGAATGACCAAGGCTACATTTCCACTTAAATTTTCTTTAACTGCCTTTACTTTTACCCTAATTTTTTGTGCATCTTTATTGGGAAATATGAATACTTTCTCGTTAAATGAAACTGAAACTTCGGGTAATATTTCAAAGGGTTTGTACACTTCTCCTTTTACGGGGTCATTGTATTTGTAAACCACATTTTTAGTTATTGGAATATCGAATCCATTAAAATTCAAATTAAAAGTTGCCTTAATAATCCTTGGTGTTTCAGGTAAACCAATTAAATTTTTATCAGAAACCTGATACATGCCAATACTTCCCTTTTTCCAAAGCCAATAAGGTGAAGTTTGCTTTATTTCAGAAGGAATTTCAACGGATAAAGTAAGGAAATTTACGATATTTTGTTTTAAAGAAATTAAGGAATCAATTGCTGCATTTAAAGGTGAAATTTCCACTGATTTCAAGGAAATTGGAAAATTGCTTCTGTTGACAACTTCAATTTTTAAGGTATTTTTTGAATTTGCGGTTGTAGAAGAATTATCTGCCGTAGCTTCCAAATACAAACCAGCACAAGTTGCAATAATTTCCTTTATTTCTTCTGATTTTAATTCCTTCCAATGTTCATCTTTCAATTGCTGAATTAATTTATAGGCTTCAATTAAACCGGGAATACTTGCGGCTGGATTGTTGAAATTATATTCGGCTTCAACTTTTTGTAAAATTTTCGCTATTTCTTTTCCACCTTCTACGCGATTCCAAGAAGTGTCTATACCGTCAAAAACATTTTTATTGACAGGGAATTCTCCTTTCAAAAACTCTAAATACTCTGTTTCTGCACCTCTTGATCCGGTACTTCCAAAACCTTGAGATTGGTGTTTGCTACGGCTTAAAGAAGCTATCTCGCTATTTGACAATCCTTTATTGACATAAAAAGAACCGATTTCAAGACTTAACAAATTGGTCTTATCGGCTTTATTAAAATTTTCTTCACTGCCGTAAAACCACCATGAAGTATTAAAAAACAATCGTTTTGGCTGCCAAACTGTATCGTTTTGCAAATACGTTTTGTACGTTTTATCTGAAGCCAAATCAAAAGCTTCAACACTTAATATGGCGGAAGCTGTGTGGTGTCCGTGGGTTGTACCCGGCGTTCTGTGGTTGAATCTGTTGATAATCACATCGGGTTTTAATTTTCTTATGGTGGCAACCACATCATTTAAAACAGCTTCTTTATTCCAAAAATTAAAAGTTTCATCGGGATTTTTTGAGTAACCAAAATCGTTGGCTCGCGTAAAAAATTGTTCTCCGCCATCAATTCTTCTTGCCGCCAATAGTTCCTGAGTTCTAATTACACCCAACAAATCACCCAATTCCGGACCAATTAAATTTTGTCCGCCATCGCCTCTTGTAATGCTTAAATAAACGGTTCGCGCTTTTATGTCATTAGAAAAATAAGAGATTAACCGCGTATTTTCATCGTCGGGATGTGCTGCGATATATAAAACCGTACCCAAGAAATTTAGTTTTTGAATGGATTCATAGATTTCACCAGAAGTTGGCTTTTTAGGCGCTTGAGCAAAAGTTAAGGTGAAGCAAAAAATGGTTAAAAATAAAGCTAAAAGTGTCTTTTTTATCAAAATTTGATTTTTTAGTAGTTAAACAAATATAAAATTAAATTTAAGACCTTCACTTTTTTTATTAATAGATTAATAATTGTAAATAATATTAGAAGTTGGAAGTTGAGTAGGGACAGCTCGCGAGCTGTCCGTACTTAGAAGTAAAATGTAAAAATTGAATATTAGATGTTAAACAAATCAAACCCTATTTTTTACTTTAGGTCATATATAAAAAAAGGGTTCAACTTTAAAAAATTGAACCCTAAAATTATATTTACACCCTTTTTAGGATAGTGTCAAAGTTCTAAAATTTTAACTTTCACAGTTTAATTCAAAAAATTATTTATGCTAAAAAATGATTATTCAAAAACCATCTCATTAAATAAGTCATCCATTGAAATTGTTCCAAATGTAGATGCGGAATCTGATACTGCATAAGGAATTATCAATTCATTATTTAAAATAATTGAACCACATGAATATACTATATTAGGTACATAACCATCTCTTTCTTCTTCATTTGCCGTAAGCAACGGATCTTCCAATCTTGCAATTACCTTTGAAGGATCTTCTAAATCTAGTAATATTGCGCCTAAGCTATATTTTCTCATTGGTCCAACACTATGTGTTATTAATAACCATCCTTTTTCTGTTTCAAGAGGTGATCCTGCATTTCCTAACTTTATAAATTCCCAAGGAAAAGTAGGTTCTTGTATTTTTTTTCCAGTTTCCCAAATATTTAAATTATCAGAAAACATAATATAATTGGCATAACCATCATAACGTGAAATCATTGCATATTTTCCATTAATTTTTTTAGGAAAGAGCGCCATTCCTTTGTCTATAGCGTATTTACCATTAAGAGGTTTTGTTTTAAAATGACAAAAATCTTTTGTCTCTAATAGGGTAGATAAAATAGTATTACCATTATAGGCTGTATAAGTTGCATAATAAGTTACTTTACCATTATCATTAGTAAATCTAACAAACCTAGCGTCTTCAATTCCATTAGTTTCTGAATAAGATACAGGAAAAAGCACCCTTTCGGATAAAGCTGTATCTAGAGAAAATGTTACTTCATAATGTGAAGTTGCAAACCATTTTATTTTATTTATTTCAGCTTTATCAAATTCAGACAATTTTTCATCTTTCAATACCTCAACAATACTACCCATAAGTTCACCATAGATAAATTTATCGTTAAGCCTTTCCATTATTCTATTAAGAACGTCCCCATTATGTTCAATTTCTTCAAATTTATTTTTAAATCGATTTTTGTCATAAACATAACGTTTTACAGTTTCTGGCAATTCAACGAGATTTCCTGGTTCAACAATTGAAATATTATTATCTTTATCAATTACAGCGCTCCTAAAAACAATGGAAGAAACATGCCCTTCACCTGTAGCTCTTAAACTAATAATTACCCTTGTTTCACCTTTCTTTAAATTCAACTGATCGGGGTCTAATACAATTGATGGATTAAAAAGGGCAGCAGATTCAATAGAATATTCTTGTGTAAAGTAAGATCCAATAAGTAACTTTTTCTTTTTAGAAATGGTAGTATTACTATCCCTTAGTCTTTTAACTATTTCTTTTATTTCACGATAATTCTTTTTTAAAATTTTAGAAATATTCCGATGACGTGTTGAAAAAGTTTTTAAAATCTGACCTAATATAAAATTTGATTCTTCTTCAGGAAGATTTAAAATATTTTTAATTATCATTTCAACTCTTTCATCATCACTTGACCTGTAGAATCGCGTAATAATTCTCTTAGGGTTAGGATGAAGGCGTAATGGATTTCTTTTCACTTTTTTAACTTTTACTGACATAATTCTGATATATATTTATTCTATACACAAATATATCCAATATATTCTGTTACCTCCTTAAAATAAGTATAATGTTTTGTATTCAATTGTTCTTAAAAACTATAAGGAGAAAGGCAAAAGATGAAAGTGAAAAGTGAAAAGTAAAAAGTTAAAAGGAAAGTGTTGAAATCTACTCATTGAGTGGTATTAACATCAGTTCCTTTAGATTAGCCCAAATTGAATTTACAAAACAAATATATTATAATAATGATGATGATGAAATTTTAACTTTACTCACAACTGTATATTAAATTTTATTTTTTATCACCTTTGCCAGTTAAAGTACTTTTTAATCCATCCTCCAAATTTATCCATAAATAATTAATGAATGATTTAGTTTCATTACGCTTAACTTTTATTTTACCATGTCTAAAACCATCTTCATCTGCTTTAGAACCATCATTTACAAATAAATTACCAATGGCAGTAAGTAACTTATTGGTCTTATTTTTTTTATTCAATATCTCAAATTTAAACTCTTTATATTTCATTTTTAAATCACCTTCCGAGTTAAAATCATTTCCATTAAATGTAAAAAATATCTGTTCAATTTCTCCTTCAGCTTTTGCATTTAAATTATATTCAAAAAATGTATTTGCTATTTTAGCATTGAAGTTTTTAAATTGTCCCGAAGCCAAAAAATCATCTTGTTCGTTGTTCACATCAAAACTTATATCTAAATTCATTGGTGCTTTACCCATAAAGTTAGAGTTGACTGAAATTTTCGTTTTTTCTCCTTTCTTATATGAATTGGAAAGATTGGTTAAATTGGCATTTACATTATTAAAAAATATTTTTCCTGCTTCGTCCGTATTCTCAACACGTTCTGCATAACTAACATAACCTTGATTAATTTTTAATGCCGAAATTGCTAAATCAAACGACAAATCCCTAAGCACTTCACTGTACATTTTTTTAATACTCATATCATCTGCAACTCTTTTATCTCTATAAATAGTTAAGTTAGGTTTCATAATTTCACTAGAGCCTGCAGTTACAAAAAGCTTGTTGGAATTATAGCCAAAGTTTAATTTGTTTATTGCCAATTCAGGAATTTGAAGTTCCAAATGGTCGCGTTCTACGGCAATTTTTGCAGATAATTCTTCTTTTGTAAATTTTGATGTTATAAATAGATTTTTTAGGTTTATTTTATCATTTTCAATAGCTAAAGCTTCAATTCTTAATTCTTCATAGCTATTCATATTTAAAAAGAACTGCTTAGACTTCAGTTGAAAATCCTTATAATTAAAGGGTATCTTTTCTTTTAATTTATTAGTGTTGGTGCTCAGTTTGTTTAAGGTAAAATAAATGCTATCTAAGCTTATTAAAAGAGTATCATCCTTATTTTTATTAACTTTATTACCTTTTAGCGTCCCATTAATGACTGAAATTTTATCAATAGTTATGGCTTTATCAAACTGCTTATTGGTTGTAGCGTCTTTTGGTTCAAGTTGCTGTTGATAATATTGAAGATTTGGATTGTTTAAAATAATATTTTTAATAGATATCGTTTTATTTAAGGCAAACTTCCATAAACTAAAGCCTGTAATGCTTAAACTTTTAGCATTTAATAGGGTTACTACAAGTTTATCTGAGTTTAATAATTTTGCGGAAAAACTATCTAATTCAACACTACCTTTAAAAACATTTGCATTTATTTGAGCATATTCAAGTTTTATATTTGAAGGTAATTTGGTGTCAATTGCATTAATTACTTCACTTTTAAATTTATATTGAAGAAAGAATAAGCTTCCAACAATAATAATTAAAAATATAATAATAATTTTTTTAAACCAGTGCATAAGTTAAATTAAGAAATTGCAAAGTCCTTTAAAATTCTAACTATTTATAACTCAATTGCATTAATAATTAACCCATTTGGCATTAAGATTTTTATTATTAAATCTATGGTTATTATGCCTTAAATCCGCAATTGATGAGCAAACAATATTGTCAAAATACAGTGTATAACTATTTTACACAGCATTTGATAAACTGCATTTTTCACTTATTTGTTGATTTACAAGAAACAAAACGGTGAAAAAATATTTATGGATATGAAAGTACAAAAATTTAATACCACAATATGCCTTTTTCAGGAATTTCATTTGAAAATCATTTTTTTAACAAGGTATCGGGTTTGAGTGTGGAAAGTTCAGCAATCGGAACAAAACAAAAGATAGAGGATTTTGAGGTACGAAAATACTGGATTTGCTTTGCGAGGACTTTATTTTCCGTAATGATAACGACAAGCTGCTATCAATATTTCTTCACTTTCGTATTTATAAACCAATCGATGTTCTGATGTTATTCGTCTTGACCAATAACTTTGCAAATCTCCTTTTAAAGCTTCAGGTTTTCCTATGCCTTCAAAAGGTGTTCGCATACAACTTTTAATGAGTTCATTAATTCGTTTTACTATTTTCTTATCGACTTTTTGCCAATACAAATAATCTTCCCAAGAAGAAGTAGACCAAGTTAATTTCATTTATTCGATTAAGTCTTTTTGAACACCTTTGCCTGCTTCAAGTTCTTTAATTGAGTTCAATAAAATATCCCTGTTTTTTCCTGTTAGCAGATATGTAGTCTCCTTTAATGAGTTGTATTCATCTAATGATATTAAAACGAGGTCTTTACCGCCTTTACGCTTGATAATGATATCGCTTACATCATCGACAACTTTATCGAACCAATGCTTTAGATTTGAACGAAAGTCTGTATAATTTACTGTTTCCATAGTGCAAAGATAATAAAAAGTACTTTATAAGGTACTTTTATTTAATATTTAACTTATCGGATGAAAATTATTGACTATTTCGTGTAGGTTTCCCAAGTCGTCCAGTAAATATCTTTCGGAGGAACTGATGAAACAATGCCCAGCCAGATATTGAACTTTTCTTAAATTATACTGTCCTAAACAATTTGTAATGACACTTGCTCTAATCTGTTTTATGTTTTCTGATTTTTAATTGTGCGTTTTCAGTTTTTTAAAGATTTAATATTTAATAGACGACTGAGTTAAAACGCGCATTCGTTGGAAAAAGTTGTTCGCTATGGTTTTTACATTTTGTCTTGGATTTTTGGCTGAACTTCACTTAAATATTCCATAAACTCCATTACTTACCAAGGTCTTAATTCCAATTCTCTTGCGTTGCTTCGCTTTGCTTCCTATCTCTTGTTTTTTGACTTTTTGCTCACGACGGCTGAGGAGAAGAGTTTTCTTAATTCTTTGTCAAGCGTTCACATTTGTTAATAAATGAAGGGAATAATTCCTTTCGTATTTTTTTTATAATCCAAATATTCAGAACCAAAATGTTCAATTAATGTTTTTTCTTCAATTTTTATTCTAATTATAAAGGTCATTAAGATTAGGACAGTAATTAATACCAGTGAAATCCAATTGTTTAGTGTAATGCCAAAACCAATAAATGAAAGCAGGGAAGCAGAATAAGATGGGTGCCTTAAATATTTATAGAATCCGTCTTTTTTAAGTTTATGATTTTGTTTTATAGTTACATCAACTGTAAAAAATTGTCCTAATGTTGCAATAATAATCAGTCTAAAAATGATGCCGATAAAAATTAAAAAAAGACCAATGTATATCATATTAGCGTTCTTTATTATTGGAAAATAGTACATATTAGCAACAAAAACCGCAGTAAAAATACCAATAATAATTGTTATCCAAATAAAGTAAAGAGAACCTTTATCGGCATTTTGCTTGTCTGTTTTTTTTGAACGTAAGAATCTGTTTAAAAGAATTTCTGATAGAAACCAAATACCATAAGAAACCGCAAGTATTAAATTCATAATTTTTAAATATTTATATCTTTTGAAAAATTGTGCAATTATTTTTATAACAAAACTCTAACTTTGAAACCGTAATCTCCGTTTTTTGTAATAAAGTTACTTTAATTTCCGTTTTGAAGTTTTAACTTCTCAAGCATCTCCCCCATTTTTTCGTGGACTTTATGGATAGCTTTTAATGGGCGAATCATTACTTTGAAACTTATAATTTTATTTTCATTATTTACTTCAATCATATCAACTCCATTAACGGTTATACCATCAATCATTGTTGTAAATTCTAAAATGAATTGATTCTTATCAATTACTTGTCTAATATAAGTGAAATCAGCATTTTCACCGCCAAATACTTCCAATGCAGCTATTAAATATAATTTGGTGATTTGTTTTCCTTCCTGTGGAGCCCAAACAATTGGTGAATAAAAAATGACATCATTTGCCAAAAGATCATCCAATATTTTAGGATTCCTTGTTTCAATAAATGAATGCCAGTTTTTTAAAGTTGCGTTCATAGGATTTATTTATTTGATGGATTTTTTGTGTTTTTTGGCTGCACAGATTACTAATTCGGTGCTATCCAACCTAATTTTCATTTCAATTTTTTGGTTTCTTTCGCCGGAGGTAAGAAATTTTCACCGGTAACAACGCTTTTCCCTGTTTGAGCTTCTAATTTTAAACGCGCATCTTTGGCGATTTTACCGCCTTTTTTTCCGGCTATTGCATTTTCCTTTAAACCCTTTGCTTTATCTGTTTCAGCAATTTGGCGGGTAGAAAGTTCAGCAAGTGCCGTAAAAATTAATTCGGCCTCACTCATATGATCTCGCAAATTTTGCGATTTTAATCCTTTTATTTCTTTATGTTTTTTTACTGATAGTTCCGTCCATTCTTGATGAATAATATTGGTGAGTAATGCAAACTCATCCGCCTTTTTTACACCACTTTCTCTCCAATAATCGGTAAGTTTGTTGCGGGTTTCCTGCCCTGTCATGCGCTGTTGTATCCATTTTTCACTACGCCCCAATTGTTGCCAATTATCTCTTGCCCTGTCAATACTTTGACTTGGGTCGGCGATTTCTTGCATGCGTTCGTAGCCTACTTTTGCCAACCATTGTTTAAATGGTTCGGCTTTGGGTGATGGAATAGACTGGATAATACGGAGCAACGCTTCGGTATCGGCTACATCAGTTGCTCTCATTTTACCATCTGATGCTTTTAATTTGAACTGTCGACAAATTGTCGACAGTTCAAGTCCGTCTTCTGTATTTACTCTAATTTTCATTTTAAACCAATAATCTCTAGGGTTACTGCTCTCGGTTAATATATCAACAACGTCAATTATAGAAAAATACCATTTCTCTAATTTTTCATCCCAATGGGTTCTAACTTTTTTTTCGTTAAAGAGCTTAATTTCATCATTCATTTTCATTAATATATTTTTTTGAGCATTTTATAATTTCCTCCGAGTACCACTAATTGCAAATCTGAGCTATTGAGTTTTTATAAGATTTGCGCGACTTAAAACAGAGATTTTTCGAATCTATCAAATTGCTTGTTAGTTTATATTTTGATTAAATGTAAACATAATTTTATGAATTATTTAATGTGGTTTTTTATCAAAATATTTATCAAATTATCGGTTCACAATTATGTAATTCAATTATTTTTTTCTTTGTTTAATTATGAACTGGTTTAAACTTTTTTCAATTGGCTACAAAATATTATTTTCACTCATTTTTTATGATTAGATCTCCGAACTATTAGAATCTTTATGCTGTTCATTTAATTCAGGTGTTTCATTTTCATTTGGCGGTGCAAAGTTTCCGTGTTCATCAAACATATTGTCAAATTCAGGATTATGGCTGAAGACAAATTTTTCCGGTTGCGGACCGGTTTTTCGCAATATATAGGCAAAAACAAATCCAACCAAAAAACCCGACAAGTGACCTTCCCAAGAAATTTCTTCTTCAATAGGAAAAATATACCAAACGGTACTTCCGTATAAAAAAACCACAATTAAAGAAACTGCCGCCAAGCGATAATATTTTCTGAAAACACCACTAAAAAAAATAAAACTCACCAAAAAATAAACCACACCACTTGCGCCAATATGATTGGAAGGACGCGCAAAAGACCATGTTAGAAGTCCGGTAAAAAAAATTCCCCATAAAAGCACTTTTGTGGCAATACTTTCATAAAAATAATACAAACTCGCCAACATCACCAATAAAGGAATGGAATTGCTGAATAAATGTTCAATGCTACTATGTAAAAACGGCGAAAAAATAATACCGCGCAATCCCTGAAATGTCTTCGGATAAATACCGAAATTGTTAAAATTATAACCAAATTTTATCTCAATATAATACACCAGCCAAATTACAAAAACAGCAAAAATTGGAATGCTGATGAATCTCTTTTGAAATATAGATTTGCTTTTTGACATTGAAAAATTTTAATTATGAATGGATGAAATTATTAAAATTTTACCACTAAATGATATTTTTTTAACAACTATTTTTTTGCATTAGGGATAGTAGTGATATCCTTTTTTATTTTTCATAAAAAAGATTTAGCGAATAGCCCGACACAAATGTAATGCAGTGTAATGCCCAAAACATTTTTATGCTTATTTTTACACTATGAATGAGCCATTAGCGGAACGAATACGTCCAAAAACCTTAGATGATTACATTAGCCAACAGCATTTGGTGGGGAAAAATGGTGCGTTAACCGAGCACATTAAGCGGGGAATTATACCGTCGTTGATTTTTTGGGGACCGCCTGGAATTGGAAAAACCACGCTTGCAAATATCATTGCAAAAGAATCACAGCGTCCTTTTTATACGCTAAGTGCCATAAGTTCAGGAGTTAAAGATGTTCGCGACATTATTAACAAAGCCAAACATGGCGATGGATTGTTTACCGAAAAAAATCCCATTTTATTTATTGATGAAATTCATCGATTTAGCAAATCGCAGCAAGATTCATTATTGGGCGCGGTTGAAAAAGGCTGGGTGACTTTAATTGGGGCAACTACTGAAAATCCGAGTTTTGAGGTGATTCCCGCATTGTTATCGCGTTGTCAGGTTTATGTATTGAACTCGTTCAGCAAAAAAGATTTGGAAGAATTGTTGCAGCGCGCTTTAAAAAAGGACGTTTATATTTCTAAAAAAAATATTATTGTTGAAGAAACTGAAGCCTTATTGCGTGTATCTGGTGGCGATGCTCGAAAATTATTAAATATTTTTGAATTGGTGGTAAACACTGAAAATGAACCGATTAGAATTACCAACGCATTGGTACTTTCGAAAATTCAAAAAAATACGGTGTTATACGACAAAGCTGGAGAACAGCATTATGATATTGTTTCGGCTTTTATAAAATCCATACGGGGAAGCGACCCAAATGCGGCCGTTTATTGGTTGGCGAGAATGATTGAAGGCGGTGAAGACGCAAAATTTATTGCGAGAAGAATGCTGATTTTGGCTTCGGAAGATATTGGAAATGCAAATCCGACCGCTTTAATTTTAGCCAACAACACGTTTCAGGCAGTTAATATTATTGGTTTTCCAGAATCGCGGATTATTTTAAGTCAGTGCGCCGTTTATTTGGCGAGTTCAGCAAAAAGTAATGCGTCTTATGAAGCCATAGGAAAAGCCCAAACCATCGTCAAAGAAACAGGAGATTTGTCGGTTCCTTTACATTTAAGAAATGCGCCAACAAAGCTGATGAAAGAGTTGGATTATGGCAAAAATTACAAATATGCGCACAGCTTCGAAAATAATTTTACGGAACAGGAATTTTTACCCGATGAAATAAAAAATACCAAAATATACGAACCTGGAAACAATGCACGCGAAAATTCCATTCGAGATTTTTTAAAAAAACTGTGGAAGAATAAATATGGTTATTAAAATCCTATCCCCAGTCCTTTCCAAAGGAAAGGAATTTTATATTTTAGTTTGAACCTTTTTACTTTTGTTTTGCGGTTAAAAAAGGTCTTGCATTCAAAAAAAGCCTTGCTGTCTTGCGGTCTTTCTTTAACTTCTCACTTTTAACTATTACCTATTTCCTTTTCCTTTTCCTTTTCCTTTTTCCCTATTCCCTTTTGGCTATTCGCTTTTCGCTTTGATGGAGGGGATTAATTCTTCAAAACAATTGGTAACGTAAACTCGGTGGTGACTGGAATACTTCTTTTTATTGCTGGCTGTAAAGTGGGTAAGTTTTCTACACTTACTTTTACAATACTGTCAAATTCGGGAATTAATTGGCTGATTTTAGTTGCGGATTGGATATTTGATAAACTTATTTTACCAAAAGCGTCTATCTTTAATTTTACAAAAATTGTATCATTAACACTGTCTTTAACCTTAAATTGAAATTCTTTTAAGGAAGCGTAAATGTGTTCAGACATTTCTATTTGAAAGCAAACTTGTTGCTCGGCACGTGAAGAAGAATCCTTACAATTTGGGAAAAGTGGATAAGAATCAACGGCATTAAAATCAACAACAGTATCAATTTTTTGAATAGGTGCTCGTTTCGTGTTCTTTTCAATATAAGAACAAGATAAAACTAAAAATGAGTAAATAATGAGGGTAAATAGTTGTTTTATCATCTCTGTTTATTTCAGCATGTGAAAATACAACATTTTAGGTTAGTCGACAATTGGAACTAAAAAAATTGAGATAAAATATTTCATATTGGGTTTTTATGAGATTTTCGCGACTTAAAAATGGGAGATTTTTTGGTTACGGCAAATCGTTTGCTGAATGTTTGTAGGGTTCACCAATTCATATTTAAGCATAAATTTTATAAGTTGTTAGTAGGCGTTATTTCTTTCTTATCAATCGGATGTCCATCTTTATCAAAAGTATACAAATAAATTTTTTGTCCTTTCTGGTTTGGTAAATTATATTTTTCTCCTTTTTTTAGAATGGTTGTAAAATATGGAACTTTTTTGTGATAATCATAAAGATTGTTAATTTCATCACCATAAAAAAGAGCTACTTGAACATCAAAATCGGATTTATTTTGATATGAAAAAGTACTATTCCAAATATTTTTAAATACATTTTTATTATTTAGCAAAAG
>JBAZGP010000045.1:0-9043 GCA_041652835.1 Lutibacter sp.
GTTTAATAATATTGTCTAATAAATCTAAATAGATATTTTAGAATTAATCATCAAAAAATTATTTTTTGTTACTAATCAGTATGATAATGATCTGTAATACAAAACTTTAAATTTAACCGCAATGTACGCTACGGAAATCGCAATGGACGCAATGTGTTGTAAATCAACTATAATTAATATTGCGACCTTTGCTTTTACTTTGCGACTCTTGCGGTAAAAAAAATAACAGTCTAATAATCAATTAGTTTTAGAATATTAATATACTGATTAGTTACTATTTTTTTAATGTTCTCATATAAAGAATAATTGCCCACACATCATCTATCTCAGGAATTTTCTTTTCATAGTTTGGCATATCCTTTCTACCGATATAACTTTTGTAAAATAATGCACCGTCAGTTTGTGTCTGGAATTTTTTAGAAGAAAAATCTCCTAAATCTCCTTTCATATCTTTGGCTTTGGTTCCATCGCCTAAACCTGTACTTCCATGACAGGATTTACAGTGTTTAGCATATAAATTTTTACCTAAGGCTAAATTTGCTTTATTGGCTTCAACAGGATTTTTCATGGTTAGGTATTTAGCTGGCACAATCCATTCATTGGTGCTTACCGGTGTAGATGAAGGTGCGGCTGGCTCTTTAACCACTACTTTAACAGGAGTTTCAGCTTCTACAACCTTTTTTGGTTGCTCTGTAACCACTACTTTTGTTTCAACTTCAACCTTAGTGTCTTTGTTTACTTTTGTTTCAGTTGTTTTTTGTGTCACTGTTTTTCCCGGTTCCTTTGTTGTAACAACGGTTGTTGTTTTTTTAACTTGTGCTGGGATTTCTTCTTCAATAATGGCATTTTCAGGGGCATTAATGGGTTCAGTTACTACAGTTTCGGTAACAATGGAATCGTTTAGCGTATCTGTTTTTTCCTGTTTTTCTTTTGTGCCGCAATTTATAAAAAGTAGCGAACTACTTAAAATTGCGAAAATAAATAGTTTTTTCATGTTATTTTGTTTTATTAATTTATTGATAATGAATTATTAAGGTAATAAAGTTAGTTGTATAAGTTAATAAATATGTTACATAATTTAATAGGAAACTTGCATTATTCATAGGTTTTGTCTTATTAATTTTCTTAACCAGCAATTTTTAGTATAATCAAAGCTCTTAAGCTTACTTATTCAAAAGGAATTGGTTTAAATAAAACACAAAAAAAAGGTTTGGCGAAAGCAAAACCTTTTTTTAATTATATAACAAGTTTAATAATTTTGTCTAATAAATCTTGATAGATATTTTAGAATCAATCATCAAAAAATTATTTTTTTAATGTTCTCACATAGTTAACCACTAGCCAAATATCTTCATCAGACATTTTTTTAGAAAAACCTGGATGGTCTCCAATTTTATTTTTAGTTGCTGCAAATAATTCACCATCAGATTTATTCTGGGTTTTAGCAGAAGAAAAATCGCCTAAATCACCTTTCATGTTTTTTGCTTTTGTTCCATCTCCCAATCCTAGAGCTCCATGACAAGCTTTACAATTTACAGCAAATAAAGCTTTAGCTTCTTTTAAGTTTTCTTTGGTAGCTGTTGTTGGGTTTTTTACTTTTTTGTCCTTTTCGGTTATTTCTTGTGCAACCGCAGAACCTCCTAAACCGATAGCAAAAATTGCTAATAATAATAAGTGTTTCATAATTTTAATTTTAATTTTTAATTTTAATGTTCTTATTTATTCATATACTAATAACATCTTTGTTGTAATAACGTTGTAATAACCTTTAATATACATAAAGTATGCCATACTGATTTTATAAACTAATGCTGTGACACTATTTTATCTCCTTCTTTTTTAATTTTATATAAGTTTACCATTGTGTAAATAAAGTTTGCATACACACCAACTAGCAAAATTGTTAAAACGATATACATCCAAATAGGGCCAGCATCCGACCATAATTTATTGGTTTCTGTAATATGTTGATTTGCAACACCCCAATTTACAGTCTTCATTTGAGTTACATTTCCAAATTCTGGGTGATCCTCTATTGCAACCGAAATATTTAGATTTCCATCAACGTTACCTGGCAAATTAGTGGTATATTCAAATTCATATTCAAGAGCTCCTTCTTCTAAAACGCCGTCTTCTAATTTTATTTTAGATATCATTCCACCAGCATAAAAATACAAATCAGCTTCAACTGGAATTTCTTCACCAGCTGAGTTTAATAAATAGGCCTTTGCTGTAACAGTTCTTACGCTATCAACATCAGTAAGAACCAATTCTAAATGTAAGTCTTTAAAAGTAAAAACTTCAGATTGTGGTTCTATTGCATCACTTCCTTCAAAACGTGCGTCAATAGTTATAGATCCGTCCTGATCTGTTAAATACTTATAATTAGATGGTACAGTAAACTTTGCAATACCTTCTTTTGAAGTTTTGGATTTGCCTATAAGAACTTCTTTATCCCCTAGAACATTATAAAATTTAATTTCAGCTTCAGATATATTTAATTCATCTTTTGAATCTTCACTATTTTTAGCGGTAAAATTAGTTTCTAGTAAACGAGTATTGTCTGATTGTTTACTGCTTTTAAAATTGAATTTTAGATCGTATTTGCTAGCATCAAATTGCTGTGCATTAGACATAAATCCAATTAAAAGAGCAATAATCAGTGACGTAAATGGTCTGTTTTTTAAGAGATTACTTTTCATGATTCTTCAAAATTATGATTACGCTAATATTTTTTTATTAACTTTCTTATTAACTTTAATTTTTTTAGGTGCAGATTCACCATCTAAAATATAGTTCAATGGAATAAGTGGAACTAATTTTCCTATTAATGCGAACATTAGCAAGAATGCTGCAACTCCAGCAATGCTTAGTGCAATTTCAACAAAAGATGCAGAATAGAAAATGTAATCAATTCTAGTATCTTGAATTGGTATATAAGGTGTTTCTAGCGTAGGAATTACTATTAAATATCGATTAAGCCAAACGCCTATAATAGCAATTACAGAAGCAATAGTAACCCACTTAACTGTTCTAAATTTTTTGAAGAATAAAATTCCAATTGGTACTAAAATTCCAACATAATTGGCTAATATAAATTCCCAAAAGTATCTTGTAAAGAGCTTGCCTAATAAATTATTATCAATTGCTTTATGGCTGAACCATCTTGAAAAATATTCTGTAAAAGTAAAATATCCATAAAGCAATGCTAGAATTAATAAAATAATTCCGCCTACTTTAAAGTGCGTTTTACGGATATATCTTTCAAGTTTATAAAACTTACGTACCAAATACATTGTTACTATAATAAAAGCAACTCCCGAAAATAATCCGCCAACAATAAAATATGGAGCAAAAATTGTGCTATTCCAGCCCAGGTTGTAGTGTTAAGCTAAAAATCCACGCTAATACAGAATAAGCAACAATTGCAAGTACAATTACTATTGTTGACATTGCTCTTGTTATTTTGTATAATCTATTACGCTGTGTTTTAGTATCTTGATAACCAATAGCTAAAGTTTTGTACAGTTTCCTTTTCCATTTCGATATATTGAGTTCTTCACTATGATCTCTCAAAATAGCAAAATCTGGAATAAAAGTTAAGTACAGATAAATGAAACAAGCAATTATGTCGGTCAGAATTGCCATAATATCCCAGGTTATTGGAGATTGAATTCTAGGGTACATAAATAAATAATGTAATCTATCTAATCTTCCCATACATAACAAAATATAAATAGGTCCAATTAGTAATGATAATACGGTTATTATTTCTATAATTCTTGTAACCGCAGTTTTCCAAGGCGTATGAAAAAAGTATAATACTCCTGAAATAAATGCTCCTGAATAGCTTATGCAAACTAACAAAATAAAATTCACCTCATAAATACCCCACACCACATTATCTCTCATTCCGGTTACAACCTGCCCTTCAGACATTTGTAAATAAAAAGCATAAAGTCCTACTAAAATTATTGCAATTAAGGAGCCCATATATATTTTACTTGACATGGAAGTTGTCTCTGATCTTAGTGCAAATTCTTTGACTAATTCTTTTTTTCTAGATTCTATATTCATAATTTAAAATCTTTAGTGTTAAATTTTACCTTGTTTTTTTAATTCTTGAACATAAGGAACATCTTTATAACGTTCTTTTACTTCCTCACTTACATCAAATCCATCCTCTAATTCGTACAATTTATCTACTGGAGGTAAATAATATACATTAGGTTTGGTTCCTAAATGTTCTAAATGACGATATCCTCCACGCTTGTTAATCAATTCTGAAAAACGAACTGTTTCAGCTCCGTTTGTTACTATATCTTCGTTTCTATCTCCAAAATAAATTACACCTTCAGGGCAAGCAGAAGCACAATGTGGTAATAGACCTTGTCTTAGTAAATCTGGACAAAAATCGCATTTGGTTACTGTTCCCGTAGCTCCAGGAACGCTTGTTTCTGGAGAATAAGGTTGACTTTTATCATCGAATTTGGCTTTGTGTTCCCAGTTAAATATACGAGCAGAATATGGACAACTAGTTACACAGAATTTACATCCAATACAACGTTCGTTGTCAATTAATACAATATTATCGTCTCTTTTAAAAGTAGCTCCAGTTGGGCAAACAGTTACACAAGGAGGCTCATCACAATGCATGCAATTTTTTGGAAACCAATAGGGTTCAGCGCTTGGATTGTCTTGCATAAGTTTAATTTTCATAAATTCTTGACCGTGATCTAAATTATGACCTTTTTGACAGCCTTCAACACATTTTCTAGCGTTTTTACATTTAGCTAGATCAATAACCATAACAAATTTTCTATTAGGAATGCCTTTTCTAGCTTCTGCTGGAGTTATATAGGCTTCAGGATATTTGTTGATATTGGAAGCGTTTACTTCTACTATTTTTCCTTCTGGTGTTAGTAATCTAACGACTTCACCAGTAGATTCTGTTTTTCCTTCTTCCGACGAAGTTAAATTTGTTATAATTGAAGTGCCTGCAATTGCTGAAAAGCCAGTCATTAATCCTAATTTTAGAAATTTACGCCTGTTGGTTCCACCTTCTTCTGTTCTGTTGTTTTTCATTGTTCCTTTGTTTAAATTCAATCAATTAAAGTTAGAATTCCTATTTAAGAGACCTTTTCAAATCATTTATTTAGGTATTCATAAAATATGATATCCTAATTTATAAATATGCTAATATTTACACTATAAAGTTATTGACAAACAGAAGAAGAAACTGTGACAAATGTCATTTTATAAATTTTTTTATACACAAATTTATTGGAATCGTATGAAATAAATGTTACTGAAGACTCAATTTATTAATGTTATGTAACTGTGTGAAATATGAAGTATAATAAATCGTAAAATGACAAGATAAATATAGAATTTAAATGTGGTATTTTGTTTATAACATTTAAAGTTAAAACAAAATAAGCTTACGCTAAAATAATTAAAGTTTAATTATGCTTTTAAATTGGAAGACCTTAAAGGAAGTCTAATTTTTGAATTAGAGGAACAATAAAATGTGTTTTGAGGTAATTTGTGAGAAATGAGAAACGAGATGTATTTAAAGAATGAATAGGTATAATTTGAAATATAATGATAGTTCATTTAGCAAAAAAAACCGAACAAATAGTTCGGTTTTTTTAATCTAAAATTGCTGAAATTATTCAGCCAATGTTCTCACATAATTTACAATTAACCATCTGTCTTCGTCAGAAGGAAGTTTTTTTGTAAATTCAGGCATATCTTTTCTTCCAGTAGATGTTTTGTAAAATAATGCGCCATCACTTTGTTTTTGGAATTCTTTACTTGAAAAATCTCCTAAATCACCTTTCATTTCTTTAGCTTTTGGACCATCACCAAAACCTTCGGCACCATGACAAGATTTACAGTGTTTGGCGTATAATGATTTTCCAATTGCAGCATCAGTTTTTGGGGCTACTGGATTTTTCATAGTTTGGTATTTTGCAGGTACTTTCCACTCTTCCTGAACCAGTGTTGTGAACGAGTATAATGCAAAAGAAATGATTCCTACAATTGTTAAAATTTTAAATGTTTTCATGTTTTTAATTTTAAGGTTTAATTTTTAGATTTTGTTATTTTAAATAAATTGGTGATTAAATATATAATTATTCCCCATACGCCAAATGTCAATAAATTTGGGAATATTAGCAAGAATAAAGGTGTTTTACTTCTTGGTGACCACATTGTTCTTTCATCAAAAGTGGATTGATCAACTATAGGCTTTCCAATTGGAGCAATTACTATTGCTTTTACAGTTCCAAAATCATCACTTTCACTCAAAACTACTTCAATGGCTATCTTGCCATCAACACCAGGTATTCCTTCCGGTATAGGTACAAGTATTGTGCCATTTTCATCGGTTTCATTAAATTCTTCAATTAATAAAGGTTTGAAAAGACGTTGTATTTGAACCTTTAAAGATTGACCAATAAGTAAGCTGTCGGTTGATTTGTCGGTAAGAGTTGCAGAGACGTAATTAATGCTGTCAATTGTTACTAGTTTAGCTTCAATATTGGCGTTTTTAAAACTTATACTTTTTGAAGCTTCAGAGAATTTATCGTTTCCTTCAAATACAATTTCAATATTGTAAGTATTTGTAGAATCGGGCTTTAGGGAATTGAAATCTTTTACTAAAAATTTGCTTTTGCCCTCCATATTTGTCGTTGTTTTGCCCAATTCAAATTGTTCATCGCCTACCAAATTATAAATTACCAATGGTATTTTAGAAACATTGATATTTTCGTCATTTACTTTCGCAGTGGCTTGAATGTCAAAATAGACTTCGCCATTCATTATTTTAACATAACTGGCTTTTAATCTGACTTTGTCCTGAGCAAAACTTGAAGTGCATAAAAACACACTTAGCAATACAAGAAAAAAGTGCTTTGTTATCAATTTATTTTTCATGATTTTGTGTTTTTATTTAATTCTAATTCTTCTTGTTCATCTGCAGTTCTTTGAATAGGTATAATAGGCACGTATCTTACCAAAATGGTAATAATAAGAAGTGCCATTGATAATGTTGCAACAGTAATTAACCATTCGTGTATACTAGGAAAATAATGACGCCAAGATTCAGGCACACCCTGTATTGGCAGAAATGGATGTAATAAGGTTGGCGTTACAATTAAGTAACGTTTCCACCAAGATGTCACAACTACCAACAAACCAATAATAAACATAGGTAGTGGTTTTCTTCCTTTTTTAAATAATAAAACTGTAATTGGCACTAGTAGACCTCCAATAATTACAAACCAAAATAATGGTGCAAATTGACCGGTTAGCAACAAATTTATATGTGTAGTTGCTTCTTTTTTAGAGGTAAGTTGAGGGATTAAATACTCATTCAAATTAAAATAGAGATAAACTAAACATACCAATACTAAAAACTTTCCTAATTTATCGAAATGGAAGTCGGTAATATAGTCCTCTAATTTATATACTTTTTGAAGAACATAAACAACACTAACAAGTGCTCCAACACCAGCAACAGAAGCTCCAGATATAAAGTAGCCTCCCATGTTCGTGCTGTCCCATCCAACTCTAAACAAAGTTGAGAACAGCCAAGCATCAATAGTTTGTAGCGTAAAACCCGCAGGAATAATTAAAATAGCAATAATTTTAATTGATTTAAGCTGAATTTGTTTTTGTGTATCACTTCCGGTCCAATTCAAAGAAAGTCTTCCATACCATTTACTTAGTGTTGGTTTCTTTTCTTTGTAATGTTTTTTCAGTAAACCAAAATCTGGTAGTAAAGGAAAATAAAGCAACAGTAAACTAATCACAATATAAGTAGGAATAATAATTACATCCCAAGTAATTGGGGATTGCATTCTTCCATGAATAAATAGGTTCATTAACCTATCTGGTCTGCCCATATCAATTGTTATGGTAATACCTGCCATAATAATTGCGGCAACAGAAATTATTTCAGCAATCCTAACAATAGGCGTTCTCCAATTATTATCTGTTAATCTTAAAACGGCAACTGTAACCGTACCAACAAAACTTGTTGCCACAAAAAACACAAAGTTAGAGATATAAACACCCCATAGGGCATAATCGTTCATGTTGGTCACTATTTGTCCTTTAATAATTTGATCTATATAGGCTATTATTCCTAAAATGATTAAAACAGTTAAAGAGATTGTCCATATAACGCCTTTTTTACCAAATTTTTGTGGTGCTAAATCGCTAAGTAATTTATCGTAGTTCTTCATAATTATTCTGGTGTATCAACGGATTTATAATCAGTAAAAAACTCTAAACCATCTTTAAAATCTACCAATCTATCAACAGGTGGCAAGTAGTAAACACTTGGTTTTGTGCCCAATCCTTCCATTAATCTATATCCTGCTTTATCTTTTAGTAATTTACTTAACCTAAGTGTTTCTTCTCCATTGGTTACGGTATCTTCGTATTTGTCTCCAAAATAATACACACCGTTTGGACAGGCTGTAACACAGTGAGGCAATAAATTTTCTTTTATCTGATGAGGACAAAAATCACATTTGTCAACAGTTCCTTTAACGCTTGGAAGACCTGCGAATTCTGGAGAGTTATGTTCTGTTTGGTGTTCCATATCCATAAGCATGGTAATTTCACCTTGATCTGGTTCTTTCCAATTAAATACACGTGTTGAATATGGACAAGCAGCCATACAAAAACGACAGCCGATGCAACGCTCGTTATCAATTAGAACCAATCCGTCTCTTCTTTTAAAAGTGGCATCAACTGGACAAACTGTAACACAGGCTGGGTGGTCACAATGCATACAAACTGTTGGCATCCAATAAGGTGCAGTATCTTTATCTTCCTGCATTTTATACACCTTAAGCCAAGCATGCTCTCCAGTGATATAGTGTGATTTATTGCAGGCAGTTTGACATTTTAGCGCATTTTTACATTTTGCCAAATCAATAACCATAACAAACTTTCGGTTTGGCATGCCCTCTCTAACGTCATATTCTTGTTCTTTTTGTTTATTGGAATGATCCATTTCCATCACTTC
>JBAZGP010000045.1:9053-15274 GCA_041652835.1 Lutibacter sp.
AATCTACCTCAATGATAGTTCCATCAGTGGTCATTAATTCCATCTTTCCAGTAGAAGCATCGCTATTTTTTGCGCTTAATTTGGAAGCAATTTTAGTCAATCCAATTGCACCAACAGCGGTAATAAGCCCCAGTTTTAATCCTTTATCAAGAAATTTACGTCTTGAATTGGTTTCTTTATTATCCATAAATAGTAGTAATTAATTGAAATTATAGTTTTCTGCCCAACCAGCTAAGGAAAGATTCATTAGAAATGTTTTTCTGAATAATTTTCGCATTTTTTACTGCACTAACTTTAACTCTAACAGCAGTGCCGTCAGGCTTTAGCAGAGTTTGGTATTCTTCATTTTCATCAGGAATCGTAATTTCATCAACAGAAGATTTTCCAAATCCCAAAATAGGAAGAAGTAAAGTGCTTCCTAGTAATGGTAAAATTACTCTTCTTGATATTGAAGTTCCTTTTTTAGTTTTATGTTTCATTTTTTTTGATTTATTAAACATATATTTTAGTTGTTTTATAAACGAATAATTTGTTTAAGTCATTAAAATTTACAGCAGTTAAATGGCTGTTATGAATTGCTTTTTAAACATGAATAAATTTATAAACCTTTTTATGTTTAGTTTATGATTTTCGTCATATTTCAATAATCTTTAAAATATTGATAATGAGTTATATAAACCATTGTTTAGATTGAATAAAAATAACATATAGTTTTTTTATGTATGTTTAGTTACATAACTCTATATTTTTTTATTGTTTTTGACGGTATAAAAAATCGTTTGTTCTGGTAGGTTGATTAAATATAAAAAAACAAATCAACATAAAAATTAAACTTAATTTTTATGTTGATTTGTTTTTTTGATTGATAATATATTAAAAATTATAGTTTCTTGTAATATTAAAACCAATTAAGAAATCGCTTTTAAAGAAATCATTTTGGTTTTTCATATAATTTTGTTGTGGCACTATCCCAGAATAATTTGTTAAGAAAATTTGGAAACTATGGGCCGAAGTTGCAAACTCTGTACCAATGCTAATTCCTGGTTTGGGATCACTGTCAAATTTAGTGATTGGTTGGCTATAGTCAAATATGATAGCTGTTTGAGGGCTAATTTTCACACGACCTCCAAAAGCAATAGCAAACATGTCATTTTCCATATCGGTTCCAACTGCATTAAAATGCGAAACACTTGGTGCAATTTGCATAGAAACGTTTGGACCAAACTTTTTAGCAATAATTATTTGATTGAAAAAAGAATATCTGTCTTGCTCTAAATTAAAAGTGCTTTCAGGTCTTGCATCAATGGTAAAATTACCATAATACGAAACGCTCACCGGCATGCTATTAGAACGTGTTTGTCTTAATAGGGCAACTTTCCAGTTAAAATCCTGTAACCTGTTATCTTTGGTGGTACCAAAACCAATGGTTAGTCTTTCATGAATGGCATAAGACAATGCAATTCTGATATTTGCGCCATCACCATAAATACCTGCTAAAGTGTTTGTTTCATTAATTAACCCAAATCTGTGTTGCATTTGCACTTCCAAGGTATTTTTGCCAAATAAAACATTGGTAGGATTGTCAATAAGCATTGCACTTTCAAAAGCAGGTCTTTCAAGAGCTTCTTTAACTTTTGTTGAATCTTTAGTATCATCGTCTTGTGCAATGGCAAGTACGGGAAACAACAAAAGTACAAGAAGTATTTTTATATAATTTTTCATGTGTTAAGTCTTAGAAATTAGTTGTTTTTAGCACCCTGGTTTATCCAAGTTTTGATTAAAGATATTTTGGCAGTTGCTAAGTTTTGATGGCCACCTGCTAGTTTAGTATATAATCGGCTTGCTTCAGCATCATTAGCAATAACATATTCTGGAACAAGTGAACTGTACGAATAACCTTCTCTTAAATCCGGATTTCTGCTATCATTATGACAACCAATACAGCTTGCTGTAAAAATAGGCTGTATATCAGTTCCAAATAAAATTTCAACATCACTAGGCAATTCTGGAATTGGCCTTTCTTGTAATTCATCATAATAACAAGAGTTCATTATCAAACCTCCGCATACGATGATTAAAATTTGAAATATTTTTTTCATTTTTAAGTTTTTAATTAAATAAATACTTGCTTTTTTACAAAATGAAATTTCACATTTGCTTTTTCAATTTTGTTTAAAAACTATTTATTATATAAAAATTATTAAAGTTCAGGAGTTACAGAAATTTGAGTGACTCCTGAACTTTTAATATCTATATATTAAGGAATTTATTGAACTGCTTCAATAGAGTTTTGAATCAAAGCTTTAGTATATATTGGATTGTGAATACCGTTACTTCTATCTTCTTTTACATAGAGGTAATTCCAAGCAGCCTGAACAACTTTTATAGGGTAAGTACCTCCTTCTATAATATTACCGTTAGCATCGGCTACACCTTTTGCTTGTAATAAAGCCAATAAGGTAGCTCTGGAAGCATCTAAACCGGCAACACTTGTTGGTACAGTAGTGTGGCATTTTACACAAGCAGTTGTTGATGGATTCCAAGTATGTCCTCCATCTTCAGCTGTTGCAGGAGTTCCCATATGGCAAGTAACACAAGATGATCCCTTTTTGTGATTGGCAGTGCCTACTCCAGGGTAGCCAGCAGTACCGGCTATTAAAGCTCCACCTAAACCTTCTAACATTGTACCTTGTGGGCCATGGTGAGGTCCCCAATGACTACCAATTTTAGCGTTACCATTAACATCTGGTGTAGGGGCAGCTTCTCTTGGTTGGTGACAATTAACACAAGTATTGCTGTAACCTAATAAATCACTTGAATTTTTGCTGTTAATAGCATAAGTAGGATCAGTTACTAAAGTAACAGGCTCAAGAGTTCTTAAAGCATAATCGTTACCGTCATTTGCAAAATCGAAAGATCTGTGCTCTTTATGACAACCAGTACAAGAAATAGGTTCTGGATTTTTAAATCCGGCCTTTACCTCTCCAGTTTCCTGAAATTCGATATAACCTTGGTTGCTGTGGCATTGTGCACAATCTGCTCTAGTGCCTGCGTAATACCAAGAAGATCCCGTAGCATGATTTGACATTGCATATTGATCGTAAATAGCATCTCTGTGTCCGTCGGAGTGACAAGCAACACATTCTTGAACACCAACTCCATCTGCTCCATCAACTCCATCAACTCCGTCAATTCCCGCAATACCATCTTTGCCATCTATAGGGTCACTTGTACATTGGATAAACATTAAACTCGATGCTAAAATCATCAAGAAACTTATTAATTTTAAATTTTTCATAATTATAGATATTTGTTTGTTTTAAATATTTGATAAAATTAATAACAACTTTAACGTTTATTTATGATTTAAGTCATCTTTTTAGAAATTTTAAAGTATTGATAATGAATAATTTAAATGTTATTTAGAACGTTTCTTGCTAATTTTATTAAATTTTTACGCTACTTTTGTTACAGCTAATATAATTAATGGGTTAATCGTTAAAGTTTTCTTAAAATGAATAATTTTACAATCAGCAGATTTAGAGCGTTATGAAAAGATTGCTAATAAATTGATCTCTTCCTAAATAATAATGATACTGGTAAAAATCAGCTATTATTTTTTGTAAATTTGCGGAACATAAAAAATATACAATGGCAAGATTTGAAATAAAACTTCCCAAAATGGGTGAAAGCGTTGCAGAAGCAACTATAACTTCCTGGTTAAAAAATGTGGGTGACCATATTGAATTGGATGAAGCGATTGTTGAAATAGCTACTGATAAAGTGGATTCTGAAGTGCCAAGTGATGTTGAAGGTACATTGGTGGAACTATTATATGATGTTGATGCTGTTGTAAAAGTTGGGGAAACCATCGCCATTATTGAAACTTTAGATGGAAATACAGAAGTTAAAAATGAAACTGTTTCTTCTGAAGAAAAAATAGTTGAAGCAATAGAAATTGAAAAAGAAGTTGAAGATGCCATAGCATCTAAAAGCATTGGAAAAATTTCCGAATCTGGAAAATTCTTTTCTCCTTTAGTTAGAAATATTGCCTCAACAGAAGGTGTTTCCATGGAAGAATTGGAAGCCATTATTGGAACAGGAAAAGATGACAGAATTACAAAAAATGATATTTTAGCCTATATCGAAAGTGGTAGAAATGCCGCTAAGCCTGTTCAAGCAAAACCGATTCAGGCAGAAAATATTGTTGAAAAAGTGCAACAGCCAAATGCAGAACCAAAAGAAATGGTTAAAACCATTGCACCAATATCTGTGAGTGGGGAAGATGAAATTATTGAAATGACCCGAATGGGCAAATTGGTGGTGCAACATATGGTGGCTTCTGTTCAAACTTCCGCTCACGTGCAGTCGTTTGTTGAAGTTGATGTTACCAATATTGTTAAATGGAGAGAACGTGTTAAAGATCAATTTTTTGCCCGTGAAGGTGAAAAGATTACCTATACGCCTATTTTTATGCAGGCAGTAGCCAAAGCAATAAAACAATTTCCAATGATCAACATTTCTGTTGATGGAGATAAAATTATTAAACGAAAAGCGATTAATTTAGGAATGGCAGCTTCATTGGCCGACGGAAATTTAATTGTCCCCGTAATTAAAAATGCAGATCAATTGAATTTGGTAGGAATGACAAAAGCTGTAAATGATTTGGCTAACAGAGCCAGAAAAGGACAACTGAAACCAGATGACATTCAAGGAGGAACTTATACCGTAACCAATGTGGGAAGTTTTGGAAGCGTTTTTGGAACACCCATAATTAACCAGCCTCAAGTTGCAATTTTAGCTTTAGGGGCAGTGCGTAAAGTTCCCGCGGTTATTGAAACGCCTGATGGCGATTTCATAGGAATCCGCCATAAAATGTTTATTTCGCATTCTTACGATCATCGTGTGGTTAACGGTGCTTTAGGAGGAATGTTTATTAGTGCGGTTAAAGAAAGTTTGGAAGCCTGGGATATGAAAACCGACTATTAATTTACATAAGTAATTTATGGGGTTGCTAAGTAATTTCTGACTTTTTCTGAAATAAAAATAAAACCTGTTCTTTTAATTAAGTTAATTGAGCGGGTTTTTTGTGATTTGCGCTTAATAAATAAAACTTAATGTATGGCTTAAATTTAAGAATTGTAATAATTAGCAAGGTCAATAATTAATAAAGTTTTAAAAAGCAATCGATTGTTCAACTGGGTTAAAAATTTTATCTTCGTGCCAATTAATTTTTTCAATTTAAATGGTTAAAAAATTTAAAATATGTGCCATTTTTGAAGGACTTTTCCTTTTGATTTTATTGTTTATTGCAATGCCTTTAAAATATATTTCGAGTTTTTCGCAAATGGTACAGCTAGTTGGAATGGCACACAAATTACTTTTTTTATTGTATATTGTACTGGCTTTAATTCTTTATTATGAATTGAAATGGAGTTTTAAAATTTTGGGAATTATAATGTTTGCTTCTGTAATTCCATTTGGTGCTATTTATGTTGATAAAAAACACTTAACACAATAAATTATGATTAGGAATATTGAAGTAACATTTTACATCAATTTTATACAGGAATATTTAATTGATCAGGGAATGACGTTTTTTTGGGCGAGTTCCATAAATTTATTGGTAATTCTAATGCTTCTGGGTTTAGGAGTGCTTTCTTTGGATCGAATTTTACGTAAAATAATTATTGTTACCTTTAAACTGTTTTCTGAAAGAACCAAAACCACTTTTGATGATTTTTTGGTTAAAAGTAAATTCCCAAGGTACATTGCGCATATTATTCCGGTGTACGTTTTAAAATTCAGTACTCCTTATGTAGTTGATGAATTTCCATCTTTGATTCAAGTTTTTAATATTGCTATTAACATTTATGCGGTTATATTAATCGTTCAAATTATTAGAAGTTTTTTAAGGTCATCCCAAAGTTTTTTGCGTACCCAAGAAAAATATATGGACAAGCCTTTGGAAAGTTATATTCAAGTTTTGATGATATTTTTTTGGGGGATTGCCGTTATTTTTATTGTGTATCAGTTAACTGGAAAAGACATTATGAGTTTTGCTACTCTTGGTGCGGCTTCTGCTGTGATATTGTTAATTTTTAAAGATACTATTTTAGGTTTTGTAGCTTCTATTCAGGTTTCGGTTAACGATATTGTTAGAATTGGAGATTGGATTACTTACGGAAAATTTGGCGCTGATGGGATTGTTACAGATATTA
>JBAZGP010000046.1:0-8644 GCA_041652835.1 Lutibacter sp.
GAAATTATGTAGTTATAATCTTCTAATATAATGAATATCAGTCTTTTATGCAAATTTATAATGCGATAATTTACGCGTTTTTGTTAAATTATTTTTTTTGTCATGTACTAAGGATAAAAATAATAAACTAACAACGCTAATATAAAAAATTATGAATACGCACTCACAAGAATTCAAAGTAAAATTAGGGCTCTTCGTTGCCGCCGGGTTTGTACTCTTTTTCATTGCCATATTTTTAATAGGCCGACAAAAAAATTTATTTAACCCTGTTTTCCAGCTTACCACTACTTTCTATAATGTTAGTGGATTACAAGTTGGAAACAATATTCGTTTTTCGGGAATCAATGTAGGAACAGTTGATAATATTAAAATAATCAACGACTCTACGGTACAAGTAAATTTGGTTGTTCAAAAAGACATCCAAAAATTTATTAAAACAGATTGTTTGGCAACAATAGGTTCCGAAGGAATAATTGGCGACCGGGTTTTAGTGATAACCCAAGGAAGCTCCGAAGCCAAATCGGTTAAAGACGGTCAACGTCTTGCATCAGTTGAACCTGTTGAAACTGATGCTATTATGGCCAGCATAGAAATTACAGCACAAAATGCCGAAATTATTTCAGGGCAATTGGCTGAAATTATGTATAACGTCAATCAGGGAGAAGGAACAATTGGCCGCCTTATACAGGATACTATTATTGCACAAAATATTGACAAGACTATCATAAATCTTCGAAAAAGTACCAAAGGACTGAATGAAAATATGGAAGCAGCCAAAAGTAATTTTTTGTTAAGAGGCTTCTTTAAAAAGAAAGAAAAAGAAAAAAAAGAGGCTGAAAAATTAAAAGAGAAATCCTTAGATTTGAAAAAGGAATAAGCAGCCGCTAAATGCGCTATGAAGAATGAATATAAAGAAAGAAAACAAGGGTTGGAAGAATGAAAAACCGCTATTTGTAATACACAAATCGGTATTGGTTGTGTTGTTGGCTTTGTTTTGTTGTGGACAGATAAATGCGCAAGAATCCAATCCCAAGCAAGATTCGACTTACCAAGCAATTGAAAAATACTCACAAAAAAGAAAATTCACCAAATTTTTTCATCGTCTTATTTTTAGACATGTAGAGATTAAAGGTGATAAAGCATCAAAAAAAAATAAACTTAACATCATAGAACCTTATGAACATCCAGAGGGAAAAATAGTAAGAAATATTCATATTGTTACTTTAGATCCTTTCGGTTTTAAATTAAAGGACACTTTAAAGCATCCAAAAAGTTTGCTTGAAAAAGGCGGAAATAACATTCATATCAGAACTCAGGTAAATGTAATAAAAAACCTGTTGCTTTTTAAAAGTGGCAAACCCTATGATTCTTTACTGGTAAGTGAGTCGGAACGAATTATACGTTCTCAAAAATACATACGCAATGTGCTGTTTTACACTGAACAAACTTCTCCAGGCGCTGATTCGGTTGACGTTTACATACGTGCTTTGGATATTTGGAGCATTATTCCAGAATTTACTAATTCCAGTTCAACTGTTAATGCTGGGTTAACCGACGTCAATTTTATGGGTTTTGGACATAGATTTGAAGTCAGTAGCAAATGGAACAACACAGAAAACTATAATGATACGCAGCTTAGCTATTTAATTCCCAACATTGGCCATTCTTTTATAAGTGTCAATCTTCAATACTTAATTACCGATAACAATAATTTAATAAAGGAAATGGAATCCTTCAGGCCTTTTTATGCGCCAATAGATTCCAATCTTGACTATTTGTTTTCAAACAATCAGGGAATGCAAAAAAGCATTGAAATTAAAAAAGCTTTTTATTCCCCTTTAATAAAATGGGCAGGAGGCGCTTTTTTAGGGCAAATGATTTCAACACAAAGCCTTATCCAAAATGATTCCCTTCGTTATTTGTCGTCCAAAACCAATATTCAGGACTACTGGGTCGCAAGGTCTTGGCGGCTTTATAAAGGAAATTCATTAAGCGCACGCACCACAAACTTTATTTTTTCTGGCCGCATGTTAAGCACCAAATTTCCCGGAAGACCAATAGAATCTGAACAGGAAAATATTTTTAAAGATCAAGACATGTATCTCGCTGGTATTGGCGTTACTTCACGAAACTATATTAAGGACAAATACATTTTTGAATTTGGGAAAACTGAAGACGTGCCACTGGGAAGAGCGTTTGGAATCACCACTGGAATAGATGTTCAAGAAACCAACCGCTGGTATTTGGGTTTAAAAGCCGCTTGGGGAAATTATTATAGTTTTGGTTATTTAAGCACCCAGGTGGAATATGGAACCTATATAAAATCGGCAAATTTTGAGCAAGGCGTTATTACAGGCAGGTTTAATTATTACACCAAATTATTCAGCTTGGGAAAATGGAAAATAAGACAGTTTGTTAAACCTACTTTAATGTTTGGAATTAACCGACTTCCAACAGACAATCTTTCCTTTGGTGATGAAATGAAAGGATTTGAAGGTTTAGAATCTCAGGCAAAACACAAAATGATTTTAACGCTTCAAACCCAAAGTTATGCGCCTTGGAATATTTTTGGCGTTAATTTTGGACCCTTCTTATATTCTTCTTTAGGCATGTTAGGAAAAGAAAAAACAGGATTTTCAAACAGCCGGCTTTATTCATTATTCGGTTTGGGCTTATTGGTAAGAAATGATTATCTCACATTTGGAAGATTCCAAATTTCCATGACATTTTATCCATTTGTTCCTGGTGGCGGAAACGATATTTTCAAAACAAATGGCTACCAAACTGGTGATTACGGCTTTACGGATTTTGAAATTTCAAAACCTAAAGTGGTGGATTACAGATAAATAGTTTTTTTTTGTAATTTTCAACAAATAGTTCAAGCTTCCTCAATTATAAACTTTCCTTTTTCAAAAAAAAAATTAAAAGCAAAATAATATTAAGGTGTGAATTATGTAACTTATTTAAAAAGTTGTGTAATATTTCTGCCGATGAAGCAACTTAACTTTACATTATGGAAATTAAGAAACATTTTAAGCCGGAAGAAATATGAAAAATTCATCAGAACTAAGCCAGCACTGGCGTGAGACAAAAGAAAAACTGAAACAGAAGTTTAAAAAGCTCAACGATGATGACTTATTATTTAAGGAAGGTAAACAACCTGAAATGATGAATAGGCTTCAGGTTAAATTAGGAATTAGCAGAGAAGAAATAAATAAAATTATTGCTAACCTATAATACAACACCATATTAAAAAGATACAACTAAATCCAATAGAAATGAAAAAATTAATTTTTACACTTACTGCTTCCATATTGTTGACAGGCGCAATTTTCACAAGTTGTAATACTGCTGCAGAAAAGGTTGATAACGCAAAAGATAAATCGATTAAAGCCGATGAAGATTTCAATAAAGCAAAAGAGGAATATTTGGCGGACATAGAAAATTTTAAAAAGGAAACAAATGCTAAGATTGAAGCCAACAACCAAGTGATTGCTGAATTCAAAGTTAAAGCAGCCAATGCAAAAAAGGATACAAAAGTCTATTATGAAGAGCAAATAGCAATTCTGGAACAAAAAAATATTGCAATGAAGGCAAAACTGGATGCTTATCAGGAAAACGGAAAAGACAACTGGGAAACATTTAAGACAGAATTCAATAAAGATATGAACGATTTGGGAGAAGCCTTTAAGAACTTTACCGTTAAAAATAAATAAATTATAAACTAAAAAAACAAATAAATTATGGGAAATCTACTTTACACCGTTGCAGTTATTCTGGTTATTCTTTGGGCCATCGGATTTTTAGGCTACAATATGGGCGGAATCATACACATTTTATTGGTTATCGCAATTATTGCAGTTATCTTAAGAGTTATACAAGGAAGAAGAATCCTTTAAAAGAATACTTCCTAAATCTTTTTACCTATAAAATATTGATGATTTTATACATCGATATTTTTTTTTGTTTTAAAATTTTATAGTTCTATTTAAAAAGTTAGAAAGACGATACAAAAAAGTTAAAAAAACATCATTTATTATTGTTTTTGCTTTATTGAAGTTAAAAAATAGCTTTGTAAAAAGACCTTAATTATCTTTTTGCGCAAAATTAACAAGTGTTTTTACCATTTGTTGATAATTTATTACCAATTGTTATAAATACATAACCGTTTGCAAGATTTATTAATAGGGTGTTAATATATTTATATATTTGCCTCATATTAGTTACAATTAAACCTAATAGAAAGTAATTGTTGCTAATTAAAAAAACCCTAAACCCACAGATCAATGCAAATTTTACTTACAAAGCCCCAAAACAATCATGTTGCATTTTATAATTATGTTCGTGCTTTTTTAAGTCACGAATTTTTTTTATGGGTTCAAAGGAAACAAATTATCTTATAAACAATTATATACTCAAATTTTACAAAAACAAATTAATACTCAAACCCTAATTTAAAATTAAACCCATGAAAAAAACATTACTTAGCTTACTGGCTATCAGTATGATAGCAGTATTTTCAAACAGAATGATGGCGCAAACACTTGATACTGAAACCGCAAATGCTGGTGCAGTGCTTATACAAGCAATGACGCTTACTAAAACAGTTGATTTACATTTTGGTTCTAATGTGCTTACTACTGCTGCAGGCGGAACCGTTGTTCTTCCTTCTAACTCAACTACCCGTGAATATACTGGTGGTGTAGCAACATCTCCAGCAACTCCGGTTGCTACAAATGCTGCTTTTGACGTTACTGGTACTGGACTTGAAACCTATGCTGTTGTTTTACCTGCAACAACTACAGTTACCCATACATCTGTAGGTACAGGAGTGAACACAATGACTGTTACCAATATGACTGCTCGTTTTAATGGTGCTGCCGCTGATGCTGTAACAAGTGCACTTAAAGCCGATGGTACTGACAGTTTTACACTTGGTGGTACATTAACAGTGAAAGCTGCTCAAGTGGGTGGTATTTATGCTGGTACATTTGATGTTACTGTTGATTATAACTAAAAAACACATTTAAATTTCCATAAAAGGGGAAGTCCAAATTTTGGGATTTTCCCTTTTATAGAAATTTTCTTCACTTCAACACCTAACATTATTATGAAAAATAGATTATTAATAATAATGCTGCTATTTATTGGAAGTGTAGGCTTTGAAACTTTTGCGCAAGGGGATTTATTAATAACACCCAACCGTGTTGTTTTTGAAGGAAGAAAGCAAAAAGAAGCGCTTAACTTAATTAATACCGGAAAAGAAACAACCACCTATACCGTATCATTTGTGCAAAGACGTATGAATGAAGATGGAAGTTTCAGCATTATAGAAACACCTGATGAGGGACAACTATTTGCAGACCCTTACTTACGCATTTATCCGCGTCAAGTTACTTTAGAGCCCGGTGAAGCACAAGTTGTGCTATTGCAATTCAAACGTACAGCAGCTATGCAAGATGGAGAATACCGCTCCCATTTGTATTTCAGATCGGAAAAAGATTATACACCACTTGGAACTGAAAAGAAAGATACTTTAAAAACATTGGCTGTAGAATTAATCCCAATCTATGGCATTAGCATTCCAATTATTATTCGCATAGGCGAAGTAAATGCTTCTGCTACGTTAAGTGATTTAAAATTAGAAAAAAAACAAGATTTATCCCTATCATTCACATTAAACAGAACAGGAAACAGTTCACTTTATGGAAACTTTATTATAGAATATGTTCCTTTACAAGGAAAACCCTATAAAATTGGAGCCATGAATGGCGTTGCTGTTTATACCAACCTCAACAAACGTTTTTTATCCATTAAACTAAATGCAGCCCCGGCATTGGATTTAAAAAGCGGAAAAATAAAACTGCGCTATATTAGCAGAGATGATGCAAAAAAACAAGAAGTTTTTGCAGAAGCTGAATTGGAGTTATAAACAAAGAACCAGGCAAGTATAAAGCATCTAAAGGTTTTGGTGTCTTGAAAAAATTAACGATGAGCAAAGAAAATTCAAATAAAAGCTTTTTTAGATTGTTGTTGTTCATAACTATTTTCTTTTTTTTTAAGGGCTTTTCTTATGCTCAACCTGGTTTACCACAAAGATCAATCACTGTACAAGCTACCCAAGCGCTTCATTTTGGAACCTTTGCCCTAAGTGGCGGCGGTGATGGAGTTGTTACTGTTGGCTATGACGGAAACAGGTCTGCCATTACAAATATTTTACTTTCTAATTTGTCTCCAATAGCACAACCAGCTATTTTTGAGATAAAACTATGCCAAGGCAGAAATGTTACCATTACTTATTCCCCTACTGCAATTTTAACCGGTAGCAACGGCGGAACGATGACACTCGATATTGGACCAACAGAAAAGGGAGCAAGTGGTGATGAATTTCCTGTAGATAACAACTGCAATTTTATAACTATATTAAGGGTTGGCGGAACACTTCATATACCGAGCACCTCACCCACCGGGGTTTATACTGGAAATTTTGAAATTTCTTTTGATCAGGAATAATGAAAACACATAAGGCATATCGTCCAAAATCTTCAAGCCACACAAGCATTAATTATATGCGTAGCGGTTTTATTTTATTGGTTTTTTTTATGCTATTTTCATCTGTTCAAGCCAAAGAAACACCTGTTTTTAGGGATAAAGAATTGAATCCTATCATTTCTTTTGATGAAGTTCCGGTTGAAATTATTATCAAGGGATATGGGAGTATTGAAGTGGATGTTATTATTACCGAAAGCAACCTACTTTATATTGATATTGCAGATTTGTTTAGAAAATTAGGAATTCAATGTATTGAAAATAACAACGGGAATATTTTAAGTGGTTTTATTGAAAATGAAAGCAAACCATACATCATTGATTTTAATAAACAGCAAATTATCGTTGGCAAAAACACCATTCCCTCCCAAAACGGTATTGTTAAAGAACTGAATGCCATTTATATAGAGTCAACCATTATCACAGAAGCGTTTGGTTTAAATATGATATTCAATTACCGCTCTTTGTCTATTAAATTAGAAGCCGATTTTGAATTGCCTTTGGTGAAACAGATGCGGTTGGAAAAAATACGTCAAAATGTTTCAAAATTACAGAACAAAGTGGTTGAAGCAGATACCATTGTGTCAAGAAATTACCACTTGTTTAAATTTGGAACAATGGACTGGTCATTGGCCAGTTATCAAATTCAAAATGAAAAAACCACCAACCGTTTTGGATTGGGATTGGGCGCTGAGCTTTTGCACGGAGAAGCCAATGTTTCCATTAATTACGACGATCAATACAAGTTTGACGAGCGGCAGCTCTATTACAACTGGCGTTGGATAGACAACGATAAAAAATATATTAAACAAGCCCAAGTGGGTAAAATATACAACCAAAGCATTTCATTTTTGAGCGCTCCTGTTGTTGGAGCAAGCATGACCAATTCACCCAGCACCGTAAGAAAAGCTTCCGGGTTTTATACCATTACGGAATATACCGAACCCAATTGGACCGTAGAACTCTACATTAATGATGTTTTAGTCGATTTTACTGCGGCTGACGCTTCCGGTTTGTATGAATTTAAAGTACCAAATGTTTATGGTTATACCACTTTAAAGCTCAAATTTTATGGTCCTTTGGGAGAAGAACGAACCGAAGAACGAACCATAAATACGCCTTACACTTTTATGCCTGCCAAAACATTGGAATACAGCGTTTCTGGTGGTGTGTTGCAAGATGATGAAGACAGTCAATTTGGTCGGGGAATACTAAATTATGGCGTAAATCGCTTTTTAACAGTGGGCGCCGGATTGGAATATTTGTCGAGTATTCCAGACAATCCTTATATCCCTTTCGCCAACCTTGCATTTCAGCCTTTTAGTAAAATGGTCTTAAATTTTGAATATGCGTATGATGTGAGATTAAAAGGGTTGCTAAATTATTATTTTGGGAAAAGTGCCTTTTTAGAACTGGATTATGCAAAATATAAAGAAGGACAATTGGCCACCCGTTTCAATGCAGATGAAGAACGAAAAATTAGGGTTTCAGTTCCTTTTAAATGGAATAAAATTTCAGGATATGCCAAATTGAATTACAATCAATTTGTATATAGCGCTTTTAATTACAACCAGTTTAACACGGTGTTTTCTGGATATTACAAAAATTTCAACGCCAACTCAACCACTTTGGTCAATTGGGTTAGTGACAAACCTTCATATACCTCAACAAATTTAATGTTGTCATACAGAATGCGTAGTGGATTTGTTATAAGACCATCGGCTGAATACAACGTCACTGAAAATGAATTTATGCGATTTAAGGCAGAAATAGAAAAAAGAGTGGCAAAAATGTATTTCTCTGCTTCTTATGAAAGAAATGTAGTTTCCAAAACCGATAACGTGTTTTTAAGTTTTAGATACGATTTGCCTTTTGCACGTATCGGTCTTTCATCGACTTACAGCAACAACAAATATAATTTTTCTGAAAGTGCACAAGGAAGTTTGGCTTTTGGCGGTGATAATGGCTATGTAAATGCAGGAAATAATTCGGCATTGGGCAAAGGTGGCATCTTATTTTATCCTTTCCTTGATTTAAATCAAAATGGAAAAAGAGACAAAGGCGAACAAAGGATATTGCTTTCTTCAGTAAGAGT
>JBAZGP010000046.1:8654-15028 GCA_041652835.1 Lutibacter sp.
GGTGCTTATTGATCCTAACCAATACAAACCTATTGATGTTCCTATAATTGTTATGGGAGAAGTAAACGGAATGGTTTATTTGAATAAGGACGGAAGCACGAAAGGTCAAGGTAGGGTTACTGTTCAGATTTATGATAAAAAAGGTAAAAAAGTAGCTGAAACACTGACCGAAACCGATGGATATTTCAGTTATTTGGGATTAAAACCGGGTGAATATAGTATTCGCATTGATGAACAGCAATTGGAAAAACTGGATTATCAATCTAATCCAAAATCACTTCCTGTTGTGATCAAGGCAACAATAGATGGAGATATGATAAGTTCACTTGATTTTAACCTAAAACAAAAAGGAACTTCTATTGAACAACCTGTTAATCAAAAAGATACCATTAAGGTTAATGCAATTGACGAAGACCAGACAAAATACAATATCGATCCGTCTTTCATCAAAATAGCTTCAGTGAAAGAACCTTTTTACACCGTAAAGATTGGGGAATATAAAAATCAAGAAAGTGCCAAGCATTTTATAAAATATGCGCCAATTTTTTATGAAGTGATGCCAAATGGAAACATTAAATATATGGCCGGTAAATATGTTTCTGTCAAAGATGCCAATAACGCCAAAAATGGCATGTTACTTTATGGAATTAAAAATGCTGTTGTAGTTGCTTATAATAATGGAGAACGAATTGACCTTTCTTCACTTGCAACTCCCGTTGCCACTAAAAACAACACCATTAAAAATAACAATGCCAATACCACTTTTGGTAAAATAGCTGATATAAAAGAATTCTTTTACAGCGTTCAAATTGGCGTGTTTAGAAAATATGTAACTTTAAAACAACTCCTAAATCTGAGCCCAATTTTTTATGAAATTTTGCCCGATAACACAACCCGATACATTTCAGGGAAATACGATTTCAAAAAAGATGCAAAAATTGCCAGAAACAGGATTATAGCATTGGGAATAAAAGATTCTTATGTAGTGGCTTACCAAAATGGAGAAAAGTTGGATGCTGCTTCCTTAAGAAAAATAGAAACTGCTAAAGTAAAAATAAGTGGGACGGTTAAAACTGAAAATGCTGATGCTATTCATGAAATTGGTAACTTAACCATTAATTTACGGAATAAAAACAACATTAAAATAGGAGAAACAACAACCGATGAAAAAGGAAATTATAGTTTTTCCAATTTAAAATCAGGGGAATACAGCATAGATATTGATGAAACGTCGCTAAAAAAACTGAATTATAAGCCTTCACCCCTATTTCAAAATGTGATGATCAAAACCTGGACTTATGGCGACCTAAAACAAGGTATTGATTTTGTATTAATAAAAATAAACAATTAAGCATCTTGAAAACAAAATCCTTAAATATTGTCCATTTTATCATATGCACCTTTGGGCTGTTGCTTTTTACATTCCAAGCCAATGCACAAGTAACTGTTGCCGGTTCTACCGGAGCTAATGGAGACTACACCACCTTAAAATTGGCATTTGATGCCATTAATTTTAATACTGAACAGACAGGAAACGATATTACAGTAAGTATAACTGCTAACACCATAGAAACTGCATCCGCTGTATTAAACCAACCAACAATCAGCTCATGGAATTCTCTTACCATTTTTCCTACTGCACTAAATTTAACAATTGAAGGTAATATAAGTGGCCCGTTAATTAATTTGATCGGAGCTGATAACGTGACCCTTGACGGTAGGGTAAATCATATAGGTAATAAAAGTTTAACTTTATCAAACACTAATACAGCCGGACAGGTTATTCAATTTATTACCGATGCTTCTTCAAACACTGTCAGATACTGCACAATACAAGGAGTAAACACCGCTGCTACAAGCGGAACAATTGTTTTCGGCGCTGGTGATCTTATTGGTAACGATAACAATACTATCGAATATTGTGATATCCGCGATGGAGCAACAACACCAACCAATGCTATTTATTCAGCTGGTTCTTCGGTAAGTGCTGATAACAGTAATATTGCCATTTTAAATAACAATATTTACAATTATTTTAGTGCAACAACTTCATCAAACGGAATTTATGTTGCATCGAACAGTGCTACATGGACAATTTCAAACAATAAATTTTATCAAACCGAAACACGTATAACAACTGTTGCCGCCCGGATACACAGAGCCATTTATATAGTAACAGCACTCGGTAATGATTATGTCCTAAACAACAACACGATTGGTTTTGCCAATGATAGCGGAACCGGGGCGAGTACTTATAACGGACAATCTACTTTGTTCAGGGCTATTGAAATGACTGTTGGAACTACAAGTGCATCAAATATTCAAGGAAACACCATCAGTAATATCAATTTCTCAACTACCCTTGGTACAGCCTCAGCTGCCGGAATTTTTTCTGGAATTTATATTTTGGCAGGAAACGTAAATATCGGGACAACCACAGGAAATACAATAGGCTCAGCAGTTGGAAATGCTGCAATTCAAATTTCATCCTCTACATCTTTAGGATTGATAAATGGGATTTATGCTACTTCAATAGGTACAGTTGAAATCAAAAATAATACTATTGGGTCAATCAGCACAAGTGGTGACGCAACTATTGGTTATACTTTTAATGGAATATATTCTGCCGGAACAGGAGGTAATTTTGATATCTCTAACAATTTAGTGGGAAGTACAACTACTTCAAACTCAATAAGTATTGGCGATATTTCAACAACTACACCTGTTTGCACAATGCGTGGTATTTATAATGCAGCATCAGGTAGCATCTCTATAACCAATAATACGGTTCAAAATAGTACCGCAAACGGAATCGGAGCATCAGTATTATATGGTATTTACAACAGCGGAGGTTCAGGAACGTTAGATATTACCAACAATAATATAATTTCTAATACCAATACAGGAACTGGTGTTTTTGTTGGGATAACCAATTCTGCTGCTGTTAATGTCGTTAATTTAAATACTAATGTTTTACGAGGTTTATCAAAATCTGCTGTTACCGGAGCTTTTACAGCAATATCCAATACGGGTGTTGTACTTTCTAACATCAACATTAACGATAATAAGTTAGGAAATGAAACAGATGGATTAATTACCTATTCCGATACTAATTCTGCTGCTTTTTTGGGAATTAGCAATTCTAAAGGAGCTGCCAGTTGTGAACTTTCTATCCAAAGAAATGATATTAGAGGCATAACACATGCTGTAGCTGGAACCAGTCCACATACTTATATCTACAATTCAGTAGCTACTTTAAAACAAAATATCAGCAATAATACTTTTACCAATCTCGACGTCAATACAACCGGAGCAATAACATTCATTTCCAACAGTGTTACCATGCCAGCTAATGGTGTTCAAAACATTGACAATAACAGCATTGTTACCGCATTTGTAAGAAATGCAGCAAGTGCTTCAGGAGCTTTAACACTGTTTACAAGTGCAACAGCTACTAACAATACCAATGTTACGGTTACCAATAGCAACAATAACTTTTCCAATATCACTATTAGTGGCGCAGCTACAATTGCTGGTTGGGTAAATACTGATGCCGGAGCTGGAAATGTAGATAAAACCATTTATAATAATAAATTTGAAAATTGGACTGGAGGAACAGGAGCCATTACTGCTCTCAACGTAAATATTACGAGTGCAACCAACAAAACCTACGGTAACAGTATTCAAAACATCAATAGTAATGGAATAATATATGGTATTATAACTGCTGCTGGAAATGACAACATTTATTTAAATACCATCAATAACCTGAATTCAACTGATGGTGTTGCCGCAACGATTGTATCGGGGATTAATGTGACTGCAGGGACTATCAAAAATATTTATCAAAATACCATTTCAAACTTAATAGGAAATTCACTTACAACAGGCTCGGTGCGTGGTATATTGATTTCAGTAGGAACTACAGTAAATGCGTATGAAAATAAAATATTTGGAATTTCTGCCAATGCCAATACTAGTGGAACTTTATCAGGAATTTGGGTAATAAGTGGGTCAACAGTAAATTTAGACCGAAATAAAATTTATGATATCTCTTCTTCAAGTGCGGATATGACTGGTGCCGGAATAATATATGGGATTCAGGTTTCGGGAACTACAGCTACCGCTTCATTGACAACAAACATCAGCAATAACCTTATCGGTGATTTACGGGCTACTACAGCGAGTGGTGCCGATTTAATTCGTGGAATTGGCATCATTTCTACTGGGGCTACCTCTACCAACAATGTATATTACAATACGATTTATTTAAGTGCACCAATAACAACAGGAACCAACTTGGGATCAAGTGGTATTTTTCACGCAGCAAGCGCAACGGCTACAACAGCTATGCTTAACTTGCGCAATAATATTATTGTCAATAATTCAACCCAAAAAGGAACTGGACTTACAGTTGCTTATCGCAGAAGTTCAAGTTCTGCCAAAACACTGAACAATTATGCAACCACTTCAAAGAATAACTTATTTTATGCTGGGATTCCAAGTGTTAGCAGATTAATTTACTTCGATGGAATCGGTATTGCCCAAACCTTTGATGACTATAAAAATGGGATTTTTACTGCCGGGACCATTGCTCCACGTGATCAGGTATCAGTTAGTGAAAACCTTAATTTTATAAGTACTGTTGGATCAAGTAATGATTTTTTGAAAGTAAACACCACAATACCAACCCAAATTGAAAGTGGGGCCGTGAATATTCCTGATTTTACTATAGATTTTTTAGGAGTTATCCGTCAGGGAAATACCGGTTACACAGGTACCAGTGATACGGCTCCCGATATAGGGGCTTACGAAAATAATTATATTTCTATTGATGCTTCTCCTCCTTCTATAACTTATACCCCTTTGGATAACAACAGTTGTTTGAACAATAAAACAATTGTGGCTACCATTTCAGATGCCACAGGTGTAAATGTTACTACGGGTACACAACCACGGATTTATTTTAAAAAATCGACCAATAGCAACTTATTACCTGCAACAAATGATAATACAACCAATGGTTGGAAATATTTAGAAACAAGCGATATTGTAAGTCCTTTTTCATTTGAAATCAATTATAGTTTAATTCTTGGAGGAGTCCATACAGGCGATGTCATTCAGTATTTTGTTACTGCCCAGGACATCATAGATCCTGCGCCTTATGTTGGTATTAACACAGGTGTTTTCGCTGTGACACCTTCAAGTGTAGCATTAACTTCTACAGCTTTTCCTATTGGAGGAACCATCAATAGTTTTTCTGTTCTTGCTGGTTTAAGTGGAACAGTAACCATTGGTACGGGAGGGAATTATACCTCATTAACTGGAGTAGGAGGTCTTTTCTTTGACCTAAACTCAAAAGGACTATCAGGAAATCTAACAGCAAATATTATTAGTGATATTTCTGAATCCGGAACTAATTCATTAAATTCCCTTAGTTATGGGTGTGATGCTTTTAGTACCCTCACCATATCGCCAAGCGGAGGTGTTGCAAGAACCATTTCAGGGGATAAGGCAAACGGTTCATTACTCAATTTCAATGGCGCAGACTATGTGATCATTGATGGTTTAAATACTGGAGGAAACTCATTAACTGTTTCAAACACAAGTACTTCCAATGCAACTGGAACAAGTACCATTCGTTTTATGAACGATGCAACAAATAATATTGTAAGAAATTGCACTATTGAAGGTTCATCTACGCTAATAGCAAGTGGAACAATTTTCTTTTCTACAGGAGCTTCTACCGGAAATGACAACAATACAATTTCCGATAATATCATAAAAACAGCAGGAGCCAATTTACCTACCAATGCCATATATTCAGCCGGAACATCTGTGTTAGTAGATAATAGTGAAATTACCATCAGTAACAATACTATTCAGGATTATTACAATGCAGCATTAGCTTCAAATGGAATTTTAGTAGCTTCAAATAGTTCTGCCTGGACGATTACCAACAATAAACTCTTTCAGACTGCTACGCGAACTGCTACTGTTGGAAATATTCACCGGGGAATCAATATTATAACTGCATTAGGTGTTGATTATAATATTACCAACAACACGATAGGTTATGCAAATGCAGCATCTACAGGTACAACAGTTTATGATGGTGCTTTTAACAACCGCTTTTTTGGTATAGAAATGAATGTTGGTGTAAATTCCACATCAACCATTCAAGGAAATAAAATTGCAGGCATCAATCTTTCCAATACTGTTGGTACAGCAATTACAAGACCACCTGGGATATTCACTGGAATATCTATATTAGCAGGAAAAGTTGATATTGGAACCACAACAGGTAATACGATTGGTGAAACAACCGGAAATGGCTCCATAACAGTAAGTTCCAGTATAACAGGGAATTATAT
>JBAZGP010000047.1:0-13788 GCA_041652835.1 Lutibacter sp.
GGCTTCTGCTGTGATATTGTTAATTTTTAAAGATACTATTTTAGGTTTTGTAGCTTCTATTCAGGTTTCGGTTAACGATATTGTTAGAATTGGAGATTGGATTACTTACGGAAAATTTGGCGCTGACGGTACCGTTACAGGTATTAATTTGGCAACGGTTCGCGTGCAAAATTGGGACAATACTTATACTACCATTCCAACGTATAGTTTGATATCAGATTCTTTTCAGAATTGGCGCGGAATGGAGGAATCAGGCGGAAGAAGAATTAAAAGAGCGATTTTAATAAAACAGTCTTCCATTCAATTTTTAACTCCTGAAAAAATAGAAGAATATAAAAAAATTGAATTTGTTAAACAATATATTGAACACAGACAGCGTGAAATTGTTAAGTTTAATGAAAAAAATGCAGTAGATAAATCAGTTTTAATCAATGGAAGAAATCAAACTAACTTTGGTATTTTCAGAAAATATGTTGATACTTATCTAAATGAAAATCCTGCCGTTAGCAAAAAACTTTCTTTAATGGTAAGGCAGTTAGAACCCACTTCCAAAGGGATTCCTCTTGAAATTTATTGTTTTAGCAGTGACAAGCGTTGGAAAAACTATGAAGCCATTATGGCCGATATTTTTGACCATATTATTGCCGCAGTTCCTTATTTTGATTTGGAAATTTTTGAAGAACCAACAGGAAAAGATTTAAGGTCTCTCAGAAAGAAAAAGTTAAATTTGTCTGAAGATGGAAGTCCGAAAATCGAAGTTTAATGTCAAAGTTAATTTATAAAACAAATCAAACTCCTTTTCCTTCGGAAAGGGTTGTGGATAGGATTTTACCCTAACTTTCATTCACTTTTAATCGTGCAGTTGTGGCTTTTTTGTCATTTGAAAAATCGTTTTCTAAATATTTTAAATAGCCCACAATGGCAATCATTCCAGCATTATCGGTGGTATATTCAAATTTAGGAATATAGGTTTTCCAGCCAAATTTTTCTTCCGCAGCTTTTAAAGTTCCTCTTATTTCTGAATTTGCGCTAACGCCACCAGCAATGGCAACGTGTTTAATGCCAGTTAATTCAACAGCTTTTTCCAATTTATCAAATAAAATTTCAACAATGGTGCGTTGAATGGATGCACAAATATCGTTGAGGTTTTCTTCAATAAAAGCTGGGTTTTCCTTAACTTTCTTCTGAATAAAATAAAGAATCCCTGTTTTTAATCCGCTAAAACTAAAATTCAAGTCGGCCATTTTTGGCTTCGAAAATTGAAAAGCATGCGGATTTCCAAGTCTTGCATATTTATCTACAAATGGTCCGCCGGGATACGGCAACCCTAAAATTTTTGCCGATTTGTCAAAAGCTTCACCAACAGCGTCATCCAAAGTTTCACCAATCACTTCCATAGTAAAATAATTGGTAATTTTCACAATTTGGGTATGTCCGCCACTTATGGTTAAACATAAAAAAGGAAAAGGTGGTTTTTGCTGATTTTCATCTTCAATAAAATGAGCCAAAACGTGCGCCTGCATATGATTTACTGGGATTAGTGGAATGTTTAAAGCCAGCGAAAGTGATTTGGCAAACGAGCTTCCAACTAATAATGAACCCATTAATCCAGGTCCACGCGTAAAAGCTATGGCTTGTAACTGTTTTTTGTCGATATTTGCCTGTTGAATTGCTTGCTGAACAACAGGAACAATATTTTGTTGGTGGGCACGTGAAGCTAATTCAGGGACTACACCTCCATATTTGGTATGAATTTCTTGGTTTGCAACAACATTTGTCAGTACTTTGCCATTACAAATTATTGCAGCACTGGTGTCATCGCAAGACGATTCAATACCAAGAATGTAAATAGATTTATTTTTGACCATCAGTAATATATAAAGGCACGAAAATTGCCATAAAAATGCAAATTTAACGCTTATCAAACGAATTAAAAAAATAGTTGTAAAAATACTGCTTGTGCTGGTAATTTTATTAGCATTGGTAAGTTATTTATTGTCGCTTTCTTCCGTGCAAACGCGGTTGGGAAAAATGGCTACCGATTATTTAAGAAAGGAGTTAAATGTTGATATCAATGTAAAGAAAGTTGATTTGTCCTTTTTGGGAAACGTTGATCTTTTGGAAGTTTTGGTGAACGACCATCATGCAGATACTTTGATTTATGTTCATAATTTAACAACATCTGTGTTGAGTTATAAAAATTTGGTGAATGGGAAGTTAAATTTCGGTCAAATTTCTTTGGAAGATTTTATATTAAACTTGAAAACTTATAAAGGCGAAGATGAAGATGCTTTATCCATATTTATTGGTAAGTTTGATGATGGCAAAGTTAGTGATAAACCCTCTGGATTTCTGTTAACTTCATCTCATTTAAAATTATTGGATGGTTATGTGGAACTGGTTGATGAAAATATTGAGAATAACAAACCACTTTTTTTTAAAGCCATTAAAGGAAGCGCCAAAAATTTTAAAATTGAAGGTCCAAATGTTTTTGCAGATATCAGTAAACTTCATTTTATTGAAAATCATCATCTGGAAGTCCAAAGCTTGTCAACCAATTTTTCCTATTCAAAAACAGCTATGAGTTTTTTGAATGCCCAATTGGAAACAGAAAAATCTTCTATTTCAGCCGATATAAAATTTACATACAACAGAGCCGATTTTTCTGATTTTAACAATAAAGTAATGTTGAATGCCGATGTTAAAAAGGCCGATTTATCATTGCTTGATTTAAAAAAGTTTTATGATGAATTAGGAACGGATGATGTACTTCATTTTTCAACAAAAATGTCGGGATATCTTAATGATTTTAAATTGGAGGATCTTGAAATGAATTCTGATAGGCATGCATCTATTATTGGAAATTTACATTTTATAAACGCTCTTAATAACGAAAATGGATTTTCATTGGCTGCCAATTTAACCAAATTAACGTCAAATTACAACCATTTAAAATCTCTGCTTCCAAATTTATTGGGAAAAACACTTCCTTCATCTTTTCAAAAATTAGGACAATTTACAGTAAGTGGTTTTGCATACATAACTGAAGATTTAATTAAGACAGATGTAGTGATGAAAACGGATATTGGATCCTTAATCACAGATTTGGAACTGACCAATATTGGAAACATTGATGATGCTTCTTATTTTGGGAAAGTCAAAATTATGGATTTTGAATTGGGTAAAATGGTAAACGATCCTTTAATTGGAAAACTTTCCATGGATGCTGACGTTGACGGAAAAGGCTTTACTCTGGAAAAAATAAACACATCGATAAAAGGACTTATTTCTGAGCTTCAATTTAAAGATTACAATTATACCAATATAAACATCAATGGTGTTTTGAAAAACAAACATTTTGATGGTGAAATGGAAGTGAATGATGACAATATTAAATTAAACTTTAAAGGGCTGGCCGATTTTTCGAAGAAAAGATACACATTCAATTTTAAAACAGCTGTTGATTATTTAGATTTAAATACGTTAAACCTTTTTAAACGCGACAGCATTTCTATAATTAAAGGCAATATTGAAATTAATGTTACGGGAAATACATTGGATGATTTGGCAGGAACCATTGATTTTAAAAACACCTTATACGGAAACCAAAAAGACAATTATTTTTTTAAAGATTTCAATATAACTTCTTCATTTGAAGGTGATATCAGAACAATAACAGTGAATTCTACAGAAATTGTAAATGGCTATTTAAAAGGTAAATTTAAGTTTGGTGAATTGGCTAAATTAACTAAAAATGCCATAGGAAGCATTTATTCAAATTACAAACCTTTTGTGGTTACGCCAGCTCAAGAACTCGATTTTAAATTTAAAATTCACAACAAAATATTGGAAGTATTTTATCCCGAAGTTATCCTTTCGGCAAATACTTCAATTAGCGGAAATGTAAACTCAGACGATAGTTTGTTTAAGTTAAATATTAAGTCGCCAAAAATCATAGCATTTAATAACACTATTGATTCATTAAATTTGCAAATCGACAATAAAAATCCGTTGTTTAATACGCAACTTTCTGTCGCTAAAATAAATACAAAAAATTACAATATAGCCAAATTGAAATTGGTGAATATTACCCTTAATGACACTTTGTATTTTAGAACTGAATTTCTTGGAGGAGACAATGATACAGAGCATTTTGATTTGGCATTTTTCCATACGTTTAACAAAGAAAATAAATCGGTTGTAGGTCTTCAAAAATCTAATTTTACGTTTAAAAATACCGATTGGACTATTAACCCTGAAGATAATTTTGAAAATAAGGTGGTGTACGACAATAAAACAAAAACGTACGATATTAGCCCTTTTGTAATTACTTCAAACAATCAAAAAATCGAATTTTTTGGAAAAATAAGAGATACCATTTCAAAAGATTTAACTTTTAAGTTTGATAATGTGAATTTGGCCACCGTTACGCCGGAAATAGACAGTTTAAAATTAAAAGGCATTGTAAACGGTTCCCTTAATTACAATCAGTTAAATGATAAAATAAAACCAACAGCAAACTTTTCAATAGTTGATTTTAACGTAAACAATTCCTCTCTTGGAAATTTGGATGTAGCAGTTGAAGGAAAAAATTCCCTAAGAAATTACGGTGTTAATATTTCATTGAAAAGCGGCAATACCATAAATTTTTCAGCATTGGGAGATCTCGATTTTACGCCTAAAAATCCAACGATAGATGTACAGATGGAGTTTGAAGAATTTAAATTAGAGGCATTCAGCCCGTTGGGACAAGATGTGTTTTCAAGAATTAGAGGTTTCGCCTATGGAAATGTCCATTTAACGGGACTGCTTAATAATCCAACTATGGAAGGCGAATTGTATTTAGATCAGGCAGGTTTGTATTTCCCTTATTTAAATGTGGATTATGATTTTGAGGGAACCAGTGTTATTTCGTTAAAAAATCAAACTTTTAATTTTGAAGAAGTTCAAATTAAAGACAAAACATTTAGTACACGGGGAAAATTAACAGGAAACATCAACCATACTAATTTTAAAGAATGGCGATTGAATTTAAACCTAAACACAAAAAACTTATTGGTGTTAAATACCGTTGAGCAAGAAAATTCAGTTTATTTTGGCACTGGATTTTTAGAAGGAAATGCCACCATAAGAGGTCTAACCGACCGTTTGGTTATTAATGTTGTTGGAAAAACAAAAAAAGGCACGCATCTTACAATTCCTTTAAGTGATGTAAAAACCGTTAAATCTTCACAATTAATTCGCTTTGTAAATAAAGGCAATCCTGAGGAAAATGAAGAAACAAGACAAGAATTTATTTCCAAAAAACTAAAAGGTTTGTCCTTAAATTTTAATTTAGATATTACTAAAGATGCTGTTGTTGAAATGGTTTTGGATAAAGCAACAGGCAGTTTTTTGCGAGGAAGTGGAACAGGAAATATACAAATAGCGATAGATACCAAAGATAAGTTTGAAATGTATGGTGATTTTATTGTGGATAATGGCGTCTATAACTTCAAATACGGTGGATTTATCAACAAACCGTTTATTGTGAAAAAAGGCGGCAGTATTTCTTGGAACGGAAATCCGTTAACTGCCGATATCAATATTGAAGCTGTTTACAGAGTTTCAGCAAATCCAAGATCCCTACTGGACAATATATCTTCGAATAGAAAAATTCCTGTTGATTTGGTTACTCGTTTTTCTGGAGAATTATTTAATACGCAAAGAGAATTTGATATTGAAATTCCAAATGCCAGTTCAACAGTGGCTTCAGAATTGGAATTTAAGTTAAACAGTGACAATTTAAATAACAAAACAGTTCAGTTTATATCGCTGCTGGTTTCAGGAAGTTTTTATAACGAAAGTGATTTAAGCGTGAACAGCAATACCGCTTTATATGGAACTGGTTTTGACATTCTTTCAAATGCTTTCGACAATATTTTTAATCAGGGAGAAAGTCGGTTTAAATTGAGACCTGAATATACTGTTGGTGAAAGAGGCAAAGTGGATAATTTAAATATAGAAGATCAATTGGCCTTTGGTGTAGATTATCAGGTGAATGACAGAATTATTATCAACGGGAAAGTGGGTGTTCCTATGGGTACAGGCAGCCAGGCTAACGTTATTGGAGAGGTGAATTTTGAATTTTTACTGAATGAGGAAGGAACTTTGAGATCATCATTTTTCAACCGTCAAAATGAAATTCAATATTCCGACGAAGAAGAAGGCTATACGCAAGGCATTGGGTTAAGCTATCAAATAGATTTTGATAACGGCAACGAATTGCTTCATAAATTGGGCTTAAAAAAGAAAAAATTAAAAGAACCTACTGAGGGTTTAAAACCTCTTGACACGATTGAAAAAGTAGATAAAATAATAGATTTTAAAAATAAAAAGAAGAAAAAAAATGAATAAACCAACATTGGTAATATTGGCAGCTGGGATAGGTAGCCGTTACGGAGGATTAAAGCAATTGGATACTTTTTCAGAACAAGGCGACACTATTTTAGATTTTTCTATATTCGATGCCGTTCGTGCCGGATTTGGAAAAGTTGTTTTTATCATCAGAAAAAATATCGAAACGGAGTTTAAAGCATTTTTTGATAAAAAATTAGCAGGTAAAATTGAAGTGGATTATGTTTTCCAGGAATTGGAAAATATTCCTGAAAAATACAGAGATAACAATCGGGAAAAGCCTTGGGGAACCGGTCATGCCTTATTGATGGTTAAAAATGTGGTTAAAGAAAATTTTGCGGTAATCAATGCCGATGATTTTTACGGAAGTGAAGCTTTTAAAGTCATGGCAGAATCTTTGAAAGAAATGGACAAGGAATCTAACGATTTTAATATGATGGGCTATGTGTTAAAAAATACCATTTCCGATTTTGGAGCCGTTTCAAGAGGGGAATGTAGCGTTGATAAAAACGATTTTTTGACTGGCGTTACAGAAAGAACACGTATTGAAAAAGTTAATGGTGTGCTTAAATTTAAAGATGAAAATGATACTTTATACCCAATTTCAGAAGAAACCACTGTGTCTATGAACTTTTTTGGATTTACGCCAAAATATTTTGAATTGTCTGAATCTTTGTTTGAAGAATTCTTGGCTAAAAATTATAAAGAGTTAAAAGGAGAATTTTTTATTCCACTGGTAATCAATCATATAATTGTGAATAAACTGGCTACCATGAAGGTATTAAGATCGGATGCCCGTTGGTTTGGTGTTACTTACAAACAAGATAAGGACTATGTAACTTCAGAAATTCAAAAATTAAAAGACAATAATGTTTATCCAACCCATTTGTGGTAATAAATCATCATAAATATTATTTAACAGAAACAATTTTTATTTTAAATAAAATTATAATTTTGCCTTTCACATTATGGGAAACAAAATAAAAAAAATAGGATTATTAACTTCAGGTGGTGATGCTCCAGGAATGAATGCAACAATTAGGGCAGTTGTAAGAGCCTGTGCCTATTATGGGGTGGAGTGCGTTGGTATTTATAGAGGATTTCAAGGGTTAATTGAAGGAGATTTTGAGCCGTTTTCCGCACGTCATGTAAGCAATATCATAAATAGAGGAGGAACAATACTAAAAACAGATCGTTCGGCTGAATTTAAAACTAAAGAGGGAAGAAAAAAAGCTTATGATCAACTCAAAAATGCTGAAATAGACGCATTAGTAATCATTGGCGGTGACGGAAGTTTTACAGGCGGCATTATTTTTAACAGTGAGTATAATTTTCCCTGTATCGGTATTCCGGGAACTATTGATAACGATATATTTGGAACTGATTATACCGTTGGCTATGATACGGCTTTAAATACCATTGTGCAAGCAATAGATAAAATTAGAGATACGGCAAGTTCACATAACAGATTATTTTTTGTGGAAGTCATGGGTAGAGATGCTGGAATTATTGCATTAAATGCTGGAGTTGGAGCTGGTGCAGAAGAAATTTTAATTCCTGAGGAAAATTTGGGGTTAGAGCGGTTGTTGGAATCCCTAAAACGAAGTAAACGTTCAGGAAAATCATCAAGTATTGTTGTGGTTGCTGAAGGAGATAAAACTGGCAAAAACGTATTTGAACTGGCCAATTATGTAGAAGAACATTTACCGCAATATGAGGTTCGGGTTTCCGTATTGGGACATATGCAAAGAGGAGGAGCTCCAAGCTGTTTTGATCGGGTTTTGGCAAGCAGGTTAGGTGTAAGAGCTGTAGAATTGCTGCTGGATGGCAAAACCAACTTAATGGTGGGTTTAATTAATAATAAAGTTGAAGCCATTGAATTGGAAAAAGCCATAAAAAGCCGTCATGAAATAGATAAAGAGTTATTGCGTGTTAGTGATATTATGTCAATTTAACATAAATAATTAAAATATTATATGAATAGCAATGCTACTTACTTTATTCAAAATAAATTAAAGTGTTGTGAAATTTGAAGACTAACTGCAATTAAATTAAATGATTAAAATAGGAATTAACGGCTTTGGAAGAATAGGACGACTTGCTTTCAGAGCAGCAATTAATAATGAAAACATAGAAATCGTTGCCATAAATGATTTATTGGAAATTAATCATTTGGCTTATTTGTTAAAATACGATTCGATTCACGGCCGTTTTAATGGAACTATTGAGGTAAAAGATAATTTGTTGGTGGTAAATGGAAAAAATATTCGGATTACCGATGAACGAAATCCTGAAGATATTCAATGGGGAAAAGTTGGTGTGGATTATGTTATTGAGGCTACAGGACTATTTACTGACAAGGATAAAGCTTCACTACACCTAAAGGGAGGCGCAAAAAAAGTAGTGATTTCAGCACCTTCAAAAGACGCTCCAATGTTTGTAATGGGCGTTAATCATAAAAAACTTTCCAAAAACGAACTCATTTTTTCAAATGCTTCTTGTACCACAAACTGTTTGGCACCAATTGCTAAAGTGCTGCATGAAAATTTTGGAATAGTTGAAGGTATTGTAACTACTGTTCATGCGGTAACTGCAAGTCAAAAAACAGTTGATGGTCCAGAAAACCAATGGCGTAGAGGTAGAGCAGCGTTGAACAATATGATTCCTACAACTACAAATGCTGCAATAGCGGTAACCAAAATTATGCCCGAATTAAATGGAAAATTATTGGCAATGGCCATTAGAGTTCCTGTTGCGGATGTTTCTTTGGTTGATTTAACGGTTCGGTTGGAAAAAGCAACTTCTTACCAAGAAATTAAAAAGGCTATGAAATATGCATCTGAAAATGAGTTAAAAGGAATTTTGGGATATACAGAAGAAAATGTGGTTTCACAAGACTTTGTTTCGGAGCCAAGAACTTCCATTTTTGATGCTGGGGCAGGATTAGAACTCAATAAAAATTTTTATAAAATTATTTCTTGGTATGATAACGAATTCGGATATGCAACTAAAATTATTGAATTGATAGCATACGCATCATCACTTGAATAAAATATTAATTTTTTGGATTAGACAAAAGTTAGCATAATTTTTTACTGTATGGAAATAGCAATTATAGCCCACGATGGCAAAAAAGCCGAAATGATTCAGTTTTTAATGGACTTTAAAGCTGTTTTGATAGCTAAAAACGTGAGGTTAGTGGCAACAGGAACCACAGGCAAAAATGCTGAAAAAGCTGGGTTTGAAGTGATGAAATTTTTATCTGGTCCTTACGGTGGCGACGCTCAAATAGCAGCGCGCGTTGCAGAAGGAAAAACAAATATGGTCCTCTTTTTTAGAGACCCGCTTGGAAAGCATCCTCATGAACCAGACATTGCCATGTTAATGCGTTTATGTGATGTTCATAATGTGCCGTTGGCAACAAATCCGGCAACTGCTGAGCGATTGATAAAATCTATTTAATCTTATTTTACGGCTATCATTGAGATTTCAACGTTTACAAACTTAGGTAAATTGCCAACTTCTATCGTTTCTCGTGCAGGTTCATTACCGGCTTCAAAATATTTTCCATAAACAGAATTTACTTTTGGAAAATCATTCATATTTTTTATAAATATGGAAGTTTTTACCACGTTTTCAAAAGTCATTTTGGCTTCAACCAAAACAATTTTTAAATTTTCCATCACCTGCTTGGTTTCGGCTTCAATGGTGTTTGTAACCAATTCCCCTGTTTTGGGATTAATGGCAATTTGACCGGATGCGTATAAAGTATTTCCCGCTAAAACTGCCTGATTGTATGGTCCAACAGGTGCTGGAGCTTTGCTGGTGTTAATTATTTTTTTCATAATTATAGTATTTTTTTTGTTTAACTTATTATCCTATCCCCATCCCTTTCCGAAGGAAAGGGTGTTTGATTTGAGACTCGAATTATATTTTTTAATACAAATTTAGAGTATTTTACGCTGTCTTTTATACCTTTAATATAAATTCCCCCTTCGGGGCAATGTCATTAAGTTAAGCTTATATGTCATTTTTTTGTCCTTCCGAGGTACGAGGAATCTCATAATGCTGTGCTAGTTTGTTGCGATTCCTCCTTTGTCGGAATGACAAATATTTCCTTAACTTAATGACATTGCCCTTCGGGGGTTAGGGGGCTTTTAAAACAAACGTTTATCTGGAACTTGTCGCTTATCATATTTTAAATCGCTAAGCATTGATGATTTTACCCCAATAAAAAAGTAATAAGTTTGTCGGTCTCCAAAAGGAACCCAGTTAAAATTAAGTTTCCAACTGTCCAAATCGCGCGTAAATCTTAGTTGTGTGTAGGTAAAACCTTCATTTTTCATATCGTATCCCGATGAAAAGCCAACATCCCATTTGGGTGTTAATTCAACATCTCCAGAAAACATAAGTGAATTTGAAGAAATTTCGTTCTCTCTATTGACATTGGTATAATTTAAAGAATAGGCCAATTGTAATTTCCAAGGGAATTTATACTGATATAATTTAGTCTCTTTAACTTTATTTTTATCTGATGCTTTGTTGTCAACCTGCTGATTTGTAACAGTTAAATTTTCGCCAAAAATACCTTCAGAATTGTTTTCTTGCGCGGTTTTTTCCTCTGCGGTTTTTTCGCCTTTATTATCTTTGCTTGAAAGTGAATAATTCATGGTCACTCCTGCATTGGTAAGACGAAACAAACTTCCGCCGTTATTAATGTTAAAGGTATTTATTTTTCTGCCGTTTGGATCAATAGCATAAGGATCTAAGGTTGCATTTGCATTTAGGCTTAGTTGGTCTTTAAAAAGTTTTGTTCCTGCATTTACAGAAAGTGGACTCCATTTTAAAGAATCGGCCGCCATATTGTAACTGGCACTGAAATTTAAATTGTTGAGCAAAATAATTTTTCTGGCTTCTTTTTCGGTTGAATCTTTCTTTCTGACTTTTGCTTCTAAGTTGTTATCTAATGCAAAACTTAAGCTGTTTGTAACGCTGGTTCCTGGACTTCCATAAATTCCATTTTGAAAAGGAGAATATTCCAGATAATCATTTGGATCTGCGGTTTTTTGCACACGCTCATTATAGCTGCTAAAATCTGGTCTGTAGCTGTAGGAAACACTTGGCCTTACTACGTGGCGAATGGCTTCAATATTTCCTTTTTTGAAATTAAACATTCCATAAAAGGTGGTAGACAATGAAACGGATCCCGAATATTCTCTAAATGCACTAAAACGATTCAATGTGTCGGTAACAACTACATTTTTTATATCATCATAGGTTTTGTTAATTCGGTCAAAATACCAAACTTCTTTATAATTCACACTTGGAGAAAGGGTGAAAAATTTTAAAGCTTTCATATTTGTATTTAAAGATGCATCCTGCTGAATCCCCGACTGTGCACCTTGAAACATTTCTTTTTTAAAGAAAAAGGCATCAGTAGTTTTGATTCTGTTATCTCCTTTCAATGAATAACTCAATCCCGTTTTTTGTAGGGCATTGGTTTTAGCTCCGCTTTTACCGGTAAACGGATAAATTCTGTCCATATTAAGCTGTAAGGAGGGAAGCGTCATGTTTATTTCTTCCGTATTTGTATTTTGTGAATGCGTTACGGACAACGACATATTAAAAGGCGTTCCCACAAACTTTTTATAATAGGAAACAGATGAGCTAAGGTTGTTTGATAAAAACGAGTTGGTATTATACTCATTAATTGATTCTTTATAATACTTGCTGCTTCCCAAATTTACTGAAGCTGAAAATCTTGCATTTGGACTTGCTTTTGCATCCTGACTGTGACTCCACCTAATGTTGTAATTGGTTGTTCTGGAATAATCTTCGAAACCTTTTAGGCTATTTATTAAATTTTCATATTTAAAATCGAATCTTCCCGAAAATCTGTAGCGCTTTGCATAACCTGATTCGGCTCTCATTCCCCAACTTCCGTTGGTATAAATATCGCCCAATAATGCCAAATCAAAATTATCGCTCACTACAAAATAATATCCTCCATTTTGTAAAAAATAACCTTGTCTGTTATTTTCTCCCCAAGTAGGCATTAAAACTCCTGAAGTTCTTCCTTTGGTTAAAGGAACATAAGCAAAAGGCAGTATAAGAGGGGTGGGAACATCAGCAATAACCAATTGGCTTGCACCCGCCACTAATTTTTTATCCTGAATAAATTTTGCTTTTTTGATGGCAATATAGTAATCGGGTTGTTCTTTTTCTGAAGTGGTAATTTTTATATTTTCTATAAAAACTACAGAATCGTTGTGTTTTTTACTGACTTCTCCTCTAATAATAATTCCTTGCTGTTCCGTTCTTAATCCCCAAATTTTAGCTTTTTCGGTTTTAAAATTATATTTAATGGTATCTTGAACAGATTCTTGGGAACCCTGTTTAAAAAGTGGACGTTGTGAATACTTTCCAATACTGTCTTTTATTCCTTTGGCAGTAATAATGTTGGTATTGTTGTCTATCTCAATAAAACCAGCGGTTAAATCTATATTATCGTAATTGACGTGCGCATTTTTGTACAACAAGACCTTTTTGTTTTTCATATCTTGCCTAATTAAACTGTCTGCAGTATGGATAATAATGCTTTTAAGAAATTCCTTTGGCTTGGCAATAGTATCTTTTGATTTGGAAATGGTATCTTTTGGTTTTATGGACAAGGAATCTTTTAAGGGAATTTTCAGCGTGTCATTAAGTTTAACCTTTAAATTTTCAGAAGATTTTTGATTAATTTCCTGGGCGTAAGCGGTAAAATGGACAATGCTAAATATCATTATCAGCAATAATGGAAAATAGCTATTTTTATAAGTCATTTTAATAATGAATTTTTTATAAAAATATCTTTTAAATTGGGTTGATAGCATAAGTTTTTTTACATTAGCTTCGTAAATAATCAACCACATTTTTGATTGGTTGTAAATGTATGGCTTAATATTTGAAACACAAATATCAGTTGCCAAAAATAACTAAAATTATTGATGAACTCACAACTCTTAAACAAAAATAAAATGACGATAAAGCACAGTTTAATTTTGGTGTTTTTTATGGCGTTTCTATTTACAAATCATTCTATACTTGCCCAAAAAAAACAATTTATTGTTGTCTTGGATGCTGGCCACGGCGGAAAAGATCCTGGTAAAGTTGACCGTTATAATGGCAAGGAAAAAGAGATTGCCTTAAATATAGTTTTACAGGTAGGTGAAATATTGGAAAAGGAAAAAGGAATTAAGGTTGTTTATACAAGAAAAACAGACGTATTTGTCGATTTATGGGAGCGCGGAAGAATTGCCAATAAAGCCGATGCCGATTTGTTTGTTTCCATCCACTGCAATGCTCACAATTCCCAAGCATCGGGTTCTGAAACCTGGGTGTTGGGAACAC
>JBAZGP010000047.1:13798-14861 GCA_041652835.1 Lutibacter sp.
TTTGAAGTTGCAAAAATGGAAAATTCGGTTATTTTACTTGAAGATAATTATGAAATGAAATACAAAGGATTCGACCCAAATTCTCCCGATTCTGTAATTGGAATAACCCTTATGCAAGAAGAATATTTAGACCATAGTATTCAACTTGCAAGTATTATTCAGGAAGGATTAACCTCTAAATTGAATAGATTAGATAGGGGTGTTAAACAAGCCGGTTTTGTTGTGTTGCATCAAACCTATATGCCAAGCGTATTAATTGAAACTGGGTTTATAACCAATAAAGAAGAAGGTTCTTATTTAAATTCAAGAAGTGGCCAGGAAAAGTATGCCGCGTCAATTTCTGCCGATATTTTAAAATACATTCAACAAATTACATTAAATACGGTGGGTAATACCAATGTTGCTAAAAATGAGACCAAACCTGAGTCACAAAGCACAGTTTCCCCTGCTAATGATACAAGTAATATTTTTAATAATATTGAATTTAAAGTACAAATTGCTTCAGGTTCCAATAAAATAGAAACAAAATCCTATAATTTTAATGGGCTAAGCAATGTTGAACGTGTTAAAGTTGGCGGCGTTTATAAATATTATATAGGCAATACTAATGATTATAATGAAATAAAAAAAATACATCAACTGGCAAAATCTAAAGGATATTCCTCTGCTTTTATTGTGGCATTTGAAAACGGAAAGAAAATATCGGTTGAAGATGTTTTTAAGAAATCATAAGGTATTTTTTTAGTACTCACAAAAATAATTAGTAATATTGCCATTAATAAATTGAATTGATTTGAAAATAACAAGAGAGTTAAAAACGGGTGTTGTTGCAATAGTAATAATTGCATTATTTATATGGGGATATAATTACATGAAAGGTTTTAATTTATTTAATGCTCCTTCAGAAACTTATTTTACGGAATATAATGATGTTCAAGGTCTAAATATATCAAGCATTGTTACTTTAAATGGATTGGAAGTTGGGAAAGTTATTTCGATAAAGTTTAACACTAATCCCCAAAAACGTGGTTGGCTAATTGTAGAATTTAGCGCTGCTGTTTTT
>JBAZGP010000048.1:0-14359 GCA_041652835.1 Lutibacter sp.
CAAAAAGAAAAGGGTTTAGAAATTTATGCTTATTGTATCATGCCAAGCCACATACACTTATTGTGCAAGGCTGAAGACGACTTAATATTGTCAAACATAATGCGTGATTTTAAAAAATTTACCGCTAAAAAAATTATTAAAACCATTGTTGAGCAACCTGAAAGCAGAAGAGAATGGTTATTGGATTATTTTTCGAAAGCCTGTGAACATTTAAAAAGAAAGCAACAATACAAAGTTTGGCAAAGTGGCTATCATGCAGAAATGGTAACTTCCAATGAATTTATAAAACAAAAAGTTAATTATATACATAACAATCCTGTAACAGATAAAATTGTTGCATTCCCGGAAGATTATGTATTTAGTTCAGCAAGAAACTATGCCGATTTAGAAAGTGAATTAGATATTGTAATACTCGATTTGTTTTAGCATTTTATAACAGCATCAAATCATAAATTTTTAAAGGGATAGTTTCAAGTTTTTATAGCGCGGAATTGTATTCCGTGCCCGTACTGATAAGCATTAAACAAAAACCACTTTTTGTAAAATAGAAAGTGATTTTTGTAATATAATATAGCAATTGTCACAGATTACAAATCTGCGCCAACGTACTTTTGTTTGTCGTTGTAGTTCTAAGTTCTAATAGCGCGGAATTGTATCCCGTGCCTGTAGCGGTTAGTTAGTTAGTAGTTTGATTAGAATTAGAAAAAAAAGCATATTATAAAAGTCACAGATTTCAAATCAAATCTGAGCCATTTTTATTTAAAATAATAGTTAAACTTCACCTCTTTACTATTAGGATTTCGTAAAACAGTCTATTTTACAACAATGTCAATTTTTTTTAAGTAAGGTAAATCCATAAAAGAAGTAAGGTTAAACCATAAAACTTATTTTAAAAATAGGAGTAATTTTCATTTTTAGTATTTTTTCCAAATTTGGGAAAAATAAACACCTATTAGTTTAACCATTATTTAGATTATAACTTTAATTTATTTGTAATAAAAGCCCAGAAAAGTGAAAAAGACAGCCACCATTCTCTTATTTTTAGCGATTTTAACCTCTTGTAAAACGGTTGTAGTAAATAAGCAAACCCAAAAAATTGCATCCTCAGCTTTAGAATTGGCAACTATTGGTAAAACGAAACCCAATTTGCAAATCAATACTTTTGAAATAAATGCCATTCCGCAATTGAATAAGAAAATCAGGGTAACAGCGATGGTGTTGCCTTTTAATAGGGCAGCCTTTAAAGCGTATATCAAGGCAGCCAATTTACAAGGAAAAAGAAACGTGGTAAAGTATGTAGACTCTTTGTCTAACAAACCCATGTATGTTGCTCTAAAAATAACAGATAATGTTACCTTGCTTGAAGAATTGAACGGTGGACACAATGTAACTATATTTAATTATTTAAAAACGGTACCAAACGCCAATATGATATCTGAAATTTCAATGGTATTTGATGCAAGTATTTTGAGTGAAATCGACCAGGCAGAGGAGTTATATTTAAGCAACGTAAAGTATAAAAAGTATGACTTGGAGTTGTATAGAAACGGGAGTTTGCACAATACAATTGAGCTAACGAAAGGCATAACATTTGCCTATAAATTATCCTCTTTTTGCTGGGGAGAAAATGGCAGACATCAGCCAATATTGGTTGACATCATTGATGAACATTTAAACTGTAATAACAACACTCAAAATAGTTTTCAAAAAGTAATAAAGAAGAAACAGTCTATTAAATTTTAATCAATAAATGAAAAAAATTGTAATCACGCTTTTCTTATTTTATTCAACATTTATTTTCTCCCAAAAAGAAGCCAATATTTGGTATTTTGGGCGCAATGCTGGTTTAGACTTTAATAGTGGTTCTCCAGTAGCATTAACGGATGGTCAATTAAACACACCGGAGGGTTGTGCGACAATATCAGACAGTTCAGGAAATTTATTATTTTATACAGATGGTATTAGTGTGTATAATTCCAGCCATCTAATTATGCAAAATGGAACGGGTTTACTAGGTAATTCATCAAGTACAAACTCAGCAATAATTGTTCCCAAACCTAATAGTTCTAACATTTATTATATTTTTACTGTTCAAGAACCAGCAACAGGAATTGGGCTAAGATTTTCTGAAGTAGATTTAAATTTAAATGGAGGTTTGGGAAGTGTAACCTCTAAAAATATAATATTAATAGATGATTATGTAACTGAAAAATTAACAGCTGTAAGGGATAGAAACGGAATAGGTTATTGGGTTGTAGGTCAAGATCTAACAAGCTCAGCTCTTATGGCTTTTCATGTTTCAAGTGCCGGTGTAAATGTAACACCTGTTGTTAGTAACGCATCTAATGCGCCTTCTGGAATTCAAGGAGCTCTTAAATTTTCGCCAGATGGCACTAAATTAGCAATAGCAATTTTAGGATATGGAATTGAGTTATTTGACTTCAATGCATCTACAGGACAAATTTTCAATGCAAGAACACTATTATTACATGATCCAGTACAAAATGGAGATGATCATTATTATTACGGTGTAGAATTTTCACCCAATAGCAGTATTTTGTATGCAAGCGAACAAAATTCTCATGTTTTTCAATTTAATTTAAAAGCAGGTTCTACCAATGCTATTATAAATTCCAAAATTATTTTAGCTTCTAGCCAAATTAATTTTGGCTCATTACAATTAGGTCCTGATGGGATAATATATGTCGCAAGGTACTATCAAGACTATTTAGACGCTATTACAAGCCCAAATACGGTTGGTTTAGGCTGTAATTATACTGCAAATGCAGTCTCTTTAAATTCGAGGATTTGCTTTTTAGGTCTCCCTCCTTTTATACAATCTTATTTTAATATTGATGATTTTACTTTTGAAAATGTGTGTTTTGGCGACACAACCCAATTTAACTTAACGGATACTGTTGATTCTGCAATTTGGAATTTCGGAGATATAGCTTCAGGTGTAAATAATACATCAACAGTTTTAGAACCAACACATGTATTTACAAGCCCAGGAGATTATGATGTTACCTTAACAGCCACCGTTGGCACAGAAACAGCTACAGTAACTTCAACAGTAACTATTTATAATGTTCCAACTGCAACAAAACCAACAGATATAAAAATTTGTGACACAAACAATGATGGTTTTTATGCTGTTGATTTAACCGATCAAAAAACAACTATTTTAAACGGGCAGGATCCTTTAATTTTCGATGTAAAATATTACGCAGGTTTCACTAACTTCACAAACGGAACCGAAATTTCTTTACCAAATAGTTACACCAATCAAACCGCTTATACTTTAGAAACTATCTTCGCCAAAGTATCTAACAAAAACAATGCAAGCTGTTTTGATAGCACCGATTTTACCATTCAGGTTTTTGAAACTCCTTTACCAAACACAGCTATTTCCCCTTTAACAGAATGCGATAATTCATCATTTGGTTCGGATACAGATAATATTATTTTGTTCGATTTAACTCAAAAAGAAACAGACATTTTAAACGGTCAATCCACAAGTAATTTTACTGTTTTATATTATACAGATGCTGGTTTTTCGGCACAAATTGCAAATCCTGCGGCGTTTCAAAACACAACAAATCCTCAAACTATTTATGTAAAAATGTTGAACAACACCAATAGCAATTGTGTTGCTACAACAAAATTTAAAATAGAAGTATTTAGTTTACCAACAATTACAAGTTCGGTGGTTTTAAAACAATGTGATAATGCAGATATTAACGGTTTTAGCGCATTTAATTTAGAAGAAGTCAATACTAAAATTTCTTTAAACGCTTTAAATGGAAACATAATATTTTTCACAAGCTATGTAGCCGCTGCAAATAATAATAGTTCAGAAAAAATAACAAATCCAACAACATATTTAAATCCAACTGTTAGTAATTCTAAAGTTTGGGCAAGAGTAGAAAATACAAATAACTGTTTCAGAATATCAGAAATTGATTTAATAGTTTCAACTACACAAATTCCAAGTTCGTTTCAAAAATCATTTTATGAGTGTGATGATTTTGTTGATCCCATCAACAATGAAACCGATGGTATTTCAACTTTTAATTTTAGCACTATTACTTCAGAAATTGAAAACATTTTCCCAATTGGTCAACAACTTATAATTAACTATTATAGAGATGAATCCGATGCCTTGGCAGAAATAAATCCAATTACAGATATTTCTAACTACAGAAATATTGGTTATCCTACAACACAAATAATTTACGTTAGAGTAGATAGTAAATTAGATAATGATTGTTTAGGTTTGGGTGGTCATATCACCTTAAATGTTGAACCAATTCCTATAGCAAATACAGTAACAATTGCCAGACAATGTGATGACGATTTTGAAGGTCTTTTCCCTTTTGATACCTCAACAATAGAAACTACTGTTTTAAAAGGACAAACGGGAATGTTGGTTTTTTATTTTGATAAAAATGGAAATGCTTTGCCAAGTCCACTTCCAAATCCGTTTTTAACCCCATCGCAAATAATTACGATTAGGGTTACATCCGCAAATTCTAAGGATGTTGATGGCGCTTGTTTCGCCGAAACTACCCTCGAGTTTATTGTTGACAAAAAACCGGTTGCCAATTCAATCGCTGATTTAATGGAATGCGATGATGATTTAGATGGAATGTTTTATTTTAATACCTCAACAATTGAAGCTGCTGTTTTAAAGGGTCAAACAGGAATGATAGTTTCTTATTTTGATGAAAACGGGGATGTATTGCCAAGTCCATTGCCGAATCCATTTTTAACAGGTTCAAAAACCATTACTGCAATGGTTAAAAATCAATTAAATTCAACGTGCATTTCCCAAACAAGCTTTGATCTTATTGTACATCCAAAACCTGAATTTGAATTGAATGAAACCGATATTGTTTGTTTAAATGTTTTGCCGAAGCAACTCAGTATTTTTAATCCAAAAGAAACGAACTATACATTTATGTGGACAGATGCTAATGGAACTGAAGTTGGAAATCAACCATCCATTGAAATAACAAAAGGAGGGATTTATACGGTGGTTGCAACTTCCATAATCGGATGCAAATCATTTCCTCAAGATATTGAAGTGTTTGAATCAAATATTTCGGTTCTAAACATTGGTCAAATTAAAATAACCGATGATTCAGAGAATAATATGATCTCAATTGAAACGCATCAACTCGGCATTGGGGATTATGAATTTGCAATTCAAAAAGCAGGTGAATCCATTGGATTTTATCAGGATGATCCAATATTTGAAAATGTGAGCTCAGGTATTTATACGGTTTACGTGAATGATAAAAATAATTGCGGAACCATAAATTTTGATGTTTCTGTAATCGGTTATCCAAAGTTTTTCACGCCCAATAATGATGGATATAACGATTATTGGAATGTAATTGGCGTAAATTCCAATTTTTATCCAAATTCTTTAATTTATATTTTTGACAGATTTGGAAAATTAGTGACAACGGTTGATCCATCCGGTAATGGTTGGGGTGGTTTTTATAAAGGTGTTCCACTTCCATCTTCAGATTATTGGTTTACAGTGGAATTAATAGATGATAACGGGAACAGAAAAGTAAGAAAAGGTCATTTTAGTTTGATAAGAAAATAATAAAAATTTAATCAAGATGAAAAAGTATATTGTTGGTATAAGTTTAATCGCATTTTTATTTTATAGCTGTGAAGAAATATTTTTTGAAGATGATATTTCAAAAGTCACTATTGATTTAATAGCACCAGTTAATAATACTGTTTTTAAAACGCAACACCTCAATTTAAACTGGGCTCCTATTGAAGGTGCTGAAAAATATCAATTGCAAATAGCAATGCCTTCTTTTTTGAATGCAGGCCAAATAGTGGTTGATACCCTACTCATAAAAACCACTTTTGAAATTGAGTTAAGTCCCGGGGAATACCAGTGGCGGGTAAAAGGAATCAATAGTGCATATAACACAAATTACAGCACCAATAATTTTAGCATCATTACTTTAAACGCCAATGAAACGGTTAAATTGATAAGTCCTAAAAATAATCTGATAAGCAATAATTTAGAACAAAAGTTAAGTTGGGAAACAATGAGTTATACTAAAAATTATAGGCTGCAACTTTGGAAACCCGATACAAGTGGCGAAAAGGTTCAGGACTTAATTGTAAAATCAACCGATACCATTATTAGTTTTAACGAAGGAGCCTATATTTGGCAAGTCCGCGCCGAAAACGATGAAAATAGCACCTTATATTCTTCACGCTCAATTTTGATTGATGCTACTGCCCCAAACATACCGCAATTGGTAACGCCTGTTAATTTAAAACAAACAATTAACAGAACAATTCAATTTAGTTGGGAGAGAGAAAACATGGATGGAAGCACAGAGCTTGACAGTTTATTTTTATTTAAAAATGAAACACTCACCCAAATTGCATCCAAAGAAAAAATTGCAGCAAAAAAAATAACGTTAGAATTAACCCCTAACACTTATTATTGGTATGTGAAATCTTATGATATTGCAGGCAATAAAAGCGAAAGAAGTGAAGTATTCTCTTTTACCGTTGAATAAATGAAAAGCAAAAAAAATACTTATTTTTTAATCCCAGTAGCATTGCTTATTTGGGGGTTTATAGGTTATAAAATTTATGCTTCATTAAATTCAAATAATGAGGTGGAGATTGTTGATAATAACGCTATTGAATTTGAACCCGAAGAAATTAAAGAAGTTGAAGAATTTACAATCAATGCAAATTACAGAGATCCTTTTTTAGGAAAATTATACCATAATGAGAAAAAATCAGGTAGTCCTGTAAAGAAGATTGTAAAACCAACAGTAGTTTTTCCTGTGATAACTTATAACGGTATGGTTGATCCAAAAGAAGCGGATAGAGCTACCTTATTTTTAATAACAATAAACAATAAACAGCAATTTTTGTCGGTAGGAAAACAAATTGACAGCGTTATGTTACTTAAAGGAAATAGTAAAGAAATAACCATTGGTTTTCAAAACAACAAAAAAACGATTCCGATTCAGCAGTGAAAAAAAATTTAAATAAAAAGGTGAGTGCAGGGGCATTGCAATATACATTGTTTATTGCAGTACTTATTGTTTTATTAATTTCTGCATTTTTAACGTTATCCTTTTTGCAAAATCAGTTTAAGATTAAAGGTAACCTCCAAATTCAGAGCATTCAAAATGCAGATTTAGGATTTAATTTTATTGGTGAAAATGAAATACCCTATGAGGAGGATAAAACGGTAGTTCTTTCAACAGATTTAGAAAGTCAATTTGTCCTAACAAAAAAGCATTGGGGCATATTTGATCTTGTCGATGTTCAATCAAGTGTTAAAAATGTCACATTTCATAAAACAGGGCTTGTAGGCGGTTTTCAATCGGAAAAACCTGCCTTATACCTAAAGGATAACAACAATGCTTTGGTTTTGGTTGGAAATACTGAAATTCAAGGCGCTGTATTTTTACCAAAAAATGGCGTAAAAAGAGGGAATATTGCAGGACATTCTTATTATGGCAATCAATTAATCTACGGAACCGAAACCTTAAGTGATAAAAAGTTACCAGAAATAAAAAACCGAATTTATGTTGAACAACTTTCTAAGGGAACCATTGATTTGGAGGATGCCATTTTTATAGCACTTTATGACGGTTTAAAAATAATAAACTCTTTCAACAAGCCTACCCAAATTTATAAATTGCAAGGAATAATTAATTTACATGATATTCAACTTATAGGCAATATAATTATACAATCCGACATGTCGATAAACATTGATAAAACAGCTCTTTTAAGTGATGTATTGTTGATAGCTCCAAATATTACCGTGATGGATGGGGTAACCGGAAACTTTCAGGCGATTGCATCAAAAAACATTACAGTAGGTTCTAATTGTAATTTAATTTATCCGAGTGTTTTAGTTTTGGAAGAAGAAAAAGAAGAAGAAAAAGAAGAAGAAATTGAAAATTTAGGGAACATTAAAAAAGAGGAAGCCGTCCAATTACTTATTAATTCAAATACATCCATAACAGGTGTTGTGGCTTTTTTATCCAATAGCAAAACAAGCGGTTATCTCCCTCAAATAATTTTAGAAGAAGGTGCTAAAGTAATTGGAGAGGTGTATTGCGACAAAAATTTTGAACTAAAAGGGACAGTTTTGGGAAGTGTTTACACCAACGGTTTTATTTCAAGACAATATGGTTCTATATACCAGAACCATATTTATAATGGCAGTATTTTACAAAGTAAACTGCCTCAGCAATATGTAGGACTGTCAATTGAAAACTCGATTCCAAAAGTTTCAAAATGGTTGTATTAAAAAAAATAAAAGCATCAACGTTAGTGGAAACTATTACAGCTTCTGTAATTATCATTATTGTTTTTGCCATTGCCTCATTAACTTTAAACAATGTATTTGCATCAACTATTAATAACGATACCCATCAAATAGAGAATCACCTTTATAAATTAGAATATCAATATGAAAATCATAAAATTTCAATTCCATATAATGAGGCTTATGAGAATTGGGAGCTAAGTATCGCTAAAGTAGAAGAAAATGATACAAATTGGATAGTGTTTAAAGCCGTAAATACAATTACAAAAAAAGCGGTGGTAAAAAGGAGAAAGTATGTGGAGGTTTAAAAAAATTAAAAGTTTTACCATCGCAGAAATGTTGGTTGTTATGATTTTAACCACCATTGTTATTTCTATTGCAATTTTAGTCCTTAATATTATCCAAACAGAGTTAATAGGAATTCAACAAAATTTTAAAAAAAATACGGAATTAAGGACTTTAGAGCAAACATTATGGTTTGATTTTAATAAGAATGAAATTTTAGTTGACACAAAAAGCAATCAATTAATTTGTATTTCCCCTCTTGATACTATTATATATAAGTTTACAGAAAATTATGTTTTACGAAATAATGATACGTTAAAGCTTGTAATTGAAGAGCAGAAATTATTTTTGGATATGGAACCGTCTTTAACAAATGTAGATGCAATTGAATTAAAATTTTCTAATGAATTTCAGAACAAACAGCTGTTTATATTTAAAACAAAAGCGGCTTCCTATTACATGAACAAAAATGGCTTTTAATTTAGACAACATATCAAATAAATACAACACAGAGGGTGCTAAAATAGCTTCTGTTGAAAATTTACTGAAAAAAGAATTCACATTTTTCGGCACACCATTTTCAAATAAAAAGAAAGAAGCCTTTTATGCAGAATTAAGTGTATTGCTCAATGCTGGTATCACCTTAAAAAATTCCTTAACATTAATTGCTGAAGAGCAAAAGAAAAAAATTGATAAAACGCTAATCGAGAAAATAATTGAAAATTTAATAGTAGGGAAATCATTGTCGGAGGCCGTTAAATTATCCAACGTGTTTTCAGAATATGAATATTATTCCTTAAAAATTGGAGAAGAAACTGGCAGTTTACAAAAAGTAACAAATGAGTTGGGATTATTTTATAGGAGAAAGAATGAACAACGGCGGAATATATTAAATGCCCTGTCATACCCTATTATTGTTATGATTACCGCCATTTTTGCCGTTATTTTTATGCTGCAATTTGTAGTGCCGATGTTTGTAGGAATTTTTAAACAAAATAAAGTAGAACTCCCATGGTTAACAAAAGTTATTGTGGCCATTTCGGAAAGCTTTCAGCAAAATTTCGGAATCATCGTATTCCTAATTTTAACGTTAATTGTTATTAGATTTTTTGTGACAAAAAAAACATGGTATAAAAAAATCACTTCTAATTTAATATTAAAAATTCCCTACGTGGGTGAACTGACAAGAAAAATATATATTGCCCAATTTACGCAGGCAACCGCTCTATTGGTGGGTGCAAAAGTACCATTATTAAGCTGCATCCAACTAACAAAAAAAATGATTGATTTTTACCCATTGCAACTTGCACTGAGTAATATTGAAAATGAAATTATTCAAGGGAAAGAGTTAAGTGAAAGTTTAGCTAGCTTTCCAATTTTTGATAAAAAAATGATTTCATTGTTAAAAGTGGCGGAACAAACCAATCAAAATGAATATATTTTTGAAAGATTAACAAGGCAGTATAATGAAGATATTCAACACCAATCAAAATTACTGAGCACGGTATTGGAACCTCTTATAATAGTTTTTCTAGGTGCTTTAGTAGGCGTAATATTAATTGCGATGTATTTGCCAATGTTTAAATTGAGCACGGTGATTGGTTAATAAGGTTTATGCAGTGTTTATTTTTGACAGGTTACAATATAGCCTTTGAAATATAATTTTAGAATTGTAAAGTAATAGTTAAGAAATAATGAAATTATCAAACGATCATAAGAAGGCAATAGCTCCAAAACGCTGTAAATAGCTATTATTATAACTTCCTCTATAGATTTTATATTCCAAAAAAGTAAGGTTTTCCCTTACTAAAGTAGGTCAAATCAATAAAAGATGGATTCCTTTTAAAATTAACAAAAGGAAGTCTATAATAAATATAGATTTTATAATAAATTTGAAAGTATAAAAAGAAATCTACATAAGTTTAGACAAAACTTGAAAGGGAAATTGCGGAGAAAAGGGTTTAGTATTTATATAAACCCTTTTTCTTTTGCTATGAGAACCAATCCTCTATCATCATTATCCTCAACATTGAATATTTCTCTAAGTTGCCTTTTCCTTTTTTCAATTCCCGCCATTGACATAGGGATAATATCAGGGAGGTCTTTCATTTTAGTACCAATTGATAACTCATATAACAACTGTCTGTCAATTTTATCCAAGAAAAACTCACTCGATATTTGTTTACGCAATAACTTCAAAACAGATTTGCTATAGTAAGGAGGATCCTTAATTACAGTCTTAATTGCTTCAATTAATACTTCTGTATCTATATCGTTTTTTATTAAAAACCCATCAGGATTTACTGTTCTTAATATATTTTGAACTCTGTAATTATCATTAAAAGTTGTTGAAATGATTATTTTAGTATTTGGAGACAATTGATTTATTTTTATGCCAATATCCTCCCCAGATAAAATTTTTTCATTATCTGAATGAGGTAGTCTTATATCTAAAAAAACAATATCAAAGCCACCTGATTTTGAGGCCAATACTATTTTTTGCATTGCCGTTTCTATATTTTCTGCAGTTTCTATTTCAAACGAGGAATTATCGATTAGTACGCTAGTCTTGTTTAATGCAACTTTATAAACCTCCAATATTATTGGATGATTATCAATTAACAGAACTTTAAAAACTTTTTTCATTATTATTGTTTTTAATAGGTATAGATATGCTCACAGTTGTACCTTTATTTATAACTGACTTAATATCAAAAGTACCATTTAATTTCTGAACTCTGGATTTCATGTTCTTTAAACCGATTCCCTTACTTTTCAACTCAATGTTAAAACCAACACCATCATCTATGATATAAAGGAAAATACAGTTTTTAATTAAATTGAATTCTATTTTAACATTTTTAGCTCCGGAATATTTGTTAATGTTTTGGATAGCCTCCTGAATTATTCTGTAAAAATTAATTTTAATTCCATCATTAATTTTATTCCAACCAACTTTAACATTGATTATTTTAAATTTAAAGTTACCAATCTCACCTTGAATTTTTAACAGGCTTTCCACAATTTTTATAAAATCTGTTTTCGAGGATAAAATTTCGTTTTTTAATTCATGAGAGATTGTTCTTATTTCGTTTTCAATATCTTGCAGATCATCAACATAAAATTTATGCTTTGTCATTGTTTCGCTGTCACCTTTAATGTTTAAATACCCTAACGCCAGTCTAGTTCCAAAAATTTTACCCAAAACTCCATCGTGTAAATCTTCAGATATCCTTTGACGCTCTTTTATTCTTCCTTCTTCCAAATTAGATTGTTGTTTTAACATTAAAGAATAAATCTCTTCGTTCGCTCTTTGTTGCTCCTTTTCAAAAATAAGTTCTTTATTTTTTGTCTGCTGCACTCTAATAAAATATAACAGTAAAAGTATGAATAATACAATAACACTTCCAATTGAAATTAGTAATTTTTGTTCTGATATTTTTTTGTTTTCTGTAATATATTCATCTGTTTCAAAACGGATCCGAGTAAACTTATCTCTTATTTTCCGTTCTTTAATTTGGAGACTATCACTTAATGTAACGTAGCTCTTAAAATAATTTGAAGCATTTTTAGGATCTAATTCTGAAAGTAACAGTAATGAGGCTAAAACATCTCTATTTCCATTGACGTTTTTAGCTAATAAATTGGCTTCTTTAGCATTTGAAATAGACTTAGATGTATCTAAATACTTTGCGTAGTACTCAGCCAAATGTAATTTACTCGTAATAATTCCTGAAACATAATTGAGACTGTCCCTAATGTGAAGTGAGGTGTTAAAATCTTGAAGTACATTAATGGTATCCCCAGTTAAAAATTTACTATAGGCAAGATTATCAATTAACCGAGCATAATGATTAATATCTAGTTTTTTTAAACGGTCGTTTTTTAGAGCTTTATTAAAGTACACAATCGCCATTTTATTACTGTCCAAGTTTTGATAAACCATGCCTAAATTATTTAAACTTAGCTCTCTTTTTGTGCCCTTTTCTTCTACTTTACCTGAAAGTTCTATTGCAATATTGTGATATATGATTGCTTTATCATATTCTTGGATTTGATTAAAAATAGTCCCCAATAAATTGTAGCACAAATATAGATTTTCATTTATGTTTAATTTTTTAAATATTGAAATTGCTTGAAAAGTTAAAATTTCACTCCCTGTATAATCTTTTATATTTTTTTGTATTACTGCCATATTATATAACATCTTTCCTGCAAGATATTGATATTTTATGGTCTCAAAATTATTATATGCTTTTGAATAATAATAATATGCGCTATCCATGACTTCTCTATCCGAATAATAATTTCCAAAGTTCCAATGGGTATCTGCAATCCTAAAGGTATCACCTATTTTTTTTGATAATATAAAAGCTTCTAAGTTTGTTTTTTTAAAAAAAACAGTATCATTTAAATTATAAGCTTCGAAAGCAATTTTCAACAAGTTGCTATTTTTTATAGAATCATTATTTTGAGTATTATAATAATACGCCTTTAATAGAGACTCTTTTCTATATTCTAAATTTAATGATTTATTTGTTGATTGTTGAATCCAAATAAACACACTATCAGCTTTTTCCAAATTAGAATTGTTAACATTATCAAGTTTGGGATTACAACCGATAAAAGGAATTGTTAAAAGAATAAAGAACAAGGATGGATTTATACGTTGATAAACCGTTTTGAATATTTTCAATTTATTAAATTTTAACAAATTTAACAAAAAAAGCCTCAAATACTATTTTGAGGCAAACCCTTATAAGTAAGGATATTTTTAGTTTTTAGTTTTAGACTTGTCAATAGGCGTTCCTTCTTCCCCTTCAGCATAAGTGTCGTGATGAGTATATTGAGTTGTAATTGTTAATTGATTCTCTTCGGCATCATCTGATGTACAAGAAGCGAACATAAATAGGTTTAAAAATACAATAAGGGCAATAAAACAGTAGTTTTTTTTCATAATGATTTGTTTTAAAATTTAACAATAGTTTTACAGGCCAGATGCTGGCTTTATTTAATTTTGTGCACGGTAAAAAGTATTAGAAATACAATTGTTAATGTCCTGATACTTTGATAGAAAGCTTTTTATTGATGCTAAAGTAATAGGTTGTGTAAAGGATAACTAACAAGCGAGTGAATCTTTAGTGAAAGGACTGCTTGTATGAGTAAAACGATGTGTTTTGAAAGGGAAACTTAATTTAATAACTGGCAGGAACTGTACGACAATGTTTTTTTCATACTTTCAATATTCTCAATATAGGTTTTGGTAAATGGAATATCATAATTATTTTTCTTAATGGTGCAGATGAATTTGCCATATTGAATTCTTGAAACGTAGTTTTTATTTATGATATAACTTTTGTGAATTCTTAGAAAATTTTTAGGAAGTAAGTCCTTAAAAGTTTTGAGTGTTTTGAAAGCATTTATTATATTGCCGTCACTCATATAAAAATCGGTTGTATTGTTGTCTGCTTTTAAAAAAAGAATTTCATCCGTATTTAGATATTGATAATCTTTATAAGATTTTAAACAAATATTTTTTTTGCTCCTAACAGGATTTTTTTTTTGGAACTTTAAAATGGTCTTTCTAATTTCTAAGTCAGATAACGGATTTAATAAAAAATCAAAAAATCCGTTTTTGATTACTTCATAAGCTTTATCTTTTGAAGAAGAAATTGCAATAAATGTGGGTAAATCGTCACTAAAAAGAGTGTTTAACTCATTTACAAATTC
>JBAZGP010000049.1:0-9603 GCA_041652835.1 Lutibacter sp.
AATATTACCAAAGAACATTAATTGAAGAATACAACAATGATGGAAACAACAACACATTAGATGTATCTTCAAGACAAGAATTATCAACCTATGGTGATGGTATTTCATTTACTTTGGGCGCTATTTTAAAACCTGTTGAAAATTTACGTTTAGGATTGGCCTATCAATCACCGATTTGGTATACGCTTTCTGAGGATTCTATGGATTATGATGAGAATGTTTATAGTAATGATGTGCTAACATCTAATGAATATTCGGGAGTTAATTCCTTTGACTATAAGTTAAGGACACCAAGTAAATTTACGGGGAGTATTGCCTATATTTTTGACGATAAAGGGCTAATAAGTGTCGATTACAGTCTAAAAAATTACAGTAATATTGAATTAAGCAATGCCAATTTCAGTGTAGAAAATCAGGCTATTAATACTGATTTGGAAACTGTGGGAGAATTACGAATAGGAACAGAATGGCGTTTTGATAATTTTTCAATAAGAGGTGGCTATCACTTTGAAAATAGTCCGTATAAAAATTCAATAAGTTCTGATAATTTAGAAGGATTCTCATTCGGCGCAGGCTATAAATTTAGAGGCGTTAAATTGGATTTTGCATACCAAAAATCTTCCAATACAGCACCTTTTGATTTTTACCCTCAAAGCAATCAAGTAAATTCAGTTGAGCTGGACAGGGATACTTCTAAATTTACGGCAACATTGGTTTTAAGTATTTAAATTACTAAATAAAATTCAAAAAAACGTCTCAGGTCATGAGACGTTTTTTATTTTTAACGAAGTACATGAAGAATGTTTAATTGGTATTATGTATTTTTGCACAAACTTTTAAAAATGAAAAACATAGCACTTAACATAGAAAAAACAAATATATCAACAATACTGAAATTTACTTCAAGTGATATTTTAACCAGTAGAAGTCATCAGTTCAATAATATTAATGAAGCTAAAAATTCACCTTTGGCACAGGAATTATTTCATTTACCATTTGTGAAACGCGTATACATTTCAGCGAATTTTATTGCGCTTGAGCGATTTCCAACTATTGAATGGGGTGATGTACAAGAAGAAGTGAAAACACAAGTTGAAAATTACCTTAATAATGGCGGTATTTTGATTTCAGAAGAAGTTTCCGTAAGAAAAATTCCGGTTGAAGTGTATGCGGAATCAACGCCAAACCCTTTGGTTATGAAGTTTGTTGCCAATTTGAAATTGGTTGAAAACGATTTGGAATTTTTAAACAGTAAAGATGCTAAAAATTCACCTTTGGCTATTGAATTGTTTAATTTTTCATTTGTAGAAAAAGTATTTATTTCAGAAAATTATGTTTCAATCACAAAAGATGAAACTGTGGAATGGAACGAAATAACTATTGAGTTAAGAAGTTTTATCAGACAATATATTGCCGATGGAAAATCAGTAGTTTTAAAGGCTGAGGTTCAGCAAAAAGTTTCAGAAGTTTATATGCCCGATATTGAACTTGATGATGTTTCCAAACAAATTATTGATATTTTAGAGGAATATATAAAACCTGCTGTTGCTGCTGACGGTGGAAATATTTTATTTCAGTCTTATGAACCATCTTCAAAAATAGTAAAAGTAATATTGCAAGGCGCCTGCAGCGGCTGTCCGTCCTCAACAATTACTTTAAAAAGAGGGATTGAAAACACGTTAAAACAACTTATTCCGGGAGAAATTAACGAAGTTGTGGCGGTTAACTCCTAAATTTATTATGGTACAAAAAGTTACCCCTTACAAAGATTCAAATCTCAGTAAAAAAGAGCAAGTCACTAAAATGTTCGATGCCATTTCTAAAGAATATGACGGCTTAAATAGGGTTATTTCTTTTGGAATTGATGTAAATTGGCGAAAAAAAGTTGTTGAAATTGTTGGAAAAACTAATCCTGATTTCATTTTAGACATCGCTACAGGAACAGGGGATTTGGCTATTAATTTAGCCAAAACAAAGGCTTCAAAAATTATTGGTTTAGATATTTCTGAAGGAATGCTTGACGTTGGTCGGAAAAAAATCGAAAAACTTCAACTCAATAATATCATAGAAATGGTTTTAGCTGATTCTGAAAAAATGCCTTTTGAAGACAATTCTTTTGATGCTATTACGGTTGCTTTTGGCGTTCGGAATTTCGAAAATCTTGAAAAAGGCTTGGCTGAAATTTATAGGGTTTTAAAAGTTGGAGGAATTTTTGTGGTATTGGAAACATCCATACCAACCAAAACGCCCTATAAGCAAGGATATAAATTTTACGCCAAAAATATACTTCCATTTATTGGAAAATTGTTTTCAAAAGACAAATCTGCCTACAAATATTTGTCGGATTCTGCCGCTTCCTTTCCTTACGGACAGGCTTTCAACAATATTTTGCATAAAATTGGGTTTATAGCTATTGAAAATAAACCGCAAACATTTGGTGTTGCTTCAATTTATATTGCAAAAAAATAAAGTATGAAACAAACTTTTATAATCGCTTTTTTATTCATTTTTTCTTTAAATAACTTGAACGCCCAAAAAAGAGACATTGTACAATACAAGCAAAATTGGGACAAGCAGCAGGTTTTTTGGGGTTATTTTTTAGGATTGAATATGAAGGATTATAAAATATCTTATAAAACAAATAATACTTTTATTGTTTCAACGCCAAGTATGGGTTTTGAGGTTGGCCTTATTGGCGATTTGCGTTTGCACAATAACCTTAGTTTAAGATTGGAACCCGGGCTTTCAAGCAATTCAAAAGAACTTGCATTTACAAATATTTATGGGAGGAACGACAGCATAAGGGAAGTAAATTCAACCTATTTCAGAATTCCTTTATTGCTTAAATTTAATGCAAACCGGTTTAACAATATGCGGCCTTATGTGGTTGGAGGCGTTTCTTACGATTATAATTTTTCCAGCAATCAGGACAATCCCGATGACAATTCCGATGGAGAATTTAGAACAAAAAAGAATAATTTTTCTTATGAAATAGGAATTGGTGTAGATTTATATTTGCCTTATTTTATTTTTTCACCATCAATTAGAGGTGTTTTTGCCATTAATAACGAATTGGTTAGGGATAATGTTTCCAATGGTTACAGCCAGTGGACAGGACCTGTTGATTATTTTGGAACAAGAGGTGTTTTTATAAAATTTGCTTTTCATTAAGCAATTAAGTAAATCGCTTAAATTCACTTAATAATATTGCAGTAGCAGTCGCTACATTTAGACTTTCTGTTTGCTTTAAAGCACCAAACCGCGGTATTGAAATGGTATTGGTTGCCATTTTTAAAATAGAATCGCTAATGCCATTTGCTTCATTTCCCATAATTAAAACTGCATTTTTTGGCAAGTTGCTTTTATACACATTTTCACCATCCATAATCGTTGCATATTTCGGCAAACTTGAATTTTGTAAATAAGTGGACAAATCGGTATAAATTATAGAAACTCTCGCTAAAGAACCCATAGAAGATTGTACTACTTTTTGATTATAGCAATCTGCTGTATTTGAAGAACAAATCAACTGATTTACACCAAACCAATCGCACAGTCTAATTATGGCACCTAAATTCCCTGGGTCATTAATATCATCCAAAGCAACAATTAAACCGGATTTAAAGGAAGGCGTTGTTTCAGGAATTTTAAAAAGCGCCAACACATTGTTTGGGCTTACAAGTGTACTTATCTTTTTTAATTCGGCTTCAGAAATTTCTGTAACTTTATCTAAATTTTTATAACTGGCATTGTCAACGCAAAATAACTGTTCTAATTCAAAATTTGAGTTTAAAAATTCGGCTATAACTTTAGTGCCTTCAGCAACAAATAAATGATACGCTGTTCGGTACTTTTTTTGATTTAGGCTTGTAATTATTTTTAACTGACTTTTATTTAAACCCATTAATTTATTTTTAAAAAATAGTAATTTGTCAAACCGTTGGAATGTTATACTTTTGAACAAATTTAAACGCTTATTTATTGAAAAACAATTTTATAATATTATTAATTTTCGCAGGTATAATTTTTGGCTTTTCATCGTGCAATTCAATGAAGTATGTTTCTGAAAATGAATTTTTACTTGTAAAAAATAAGGTTGTTGTTAACGACAAAAAAAACGTTACCAATGAAATAAACGATTATATTGTTCAACGTCCCAATCAATTGGTCCTTGGCGTTGCTTTGCCATTGCATTTTTATAATTTAGGAAACAAAAATTTTGAAGCCGATTATGACCAATGGAAATTGGACAGTCCGGGTTGGTATAATTTTACAACGGGTGTATTTTCTGAAAAACAAGCACGTGGAGTTCGAAATTTTAAGTATAAAATGCATCAGTGGATACTTAAAAATGGTGAACCTCCTGTGATTTTCGATTCAAAAAAGGCAACACAAACGGTAAAAAACTTAAAACAACACTATTTCAATGAAGGTTATTTTAAAGTTAAGGTCGATTTTGAGGAGAATCAATTGAAAAATAAGAGAGCCACAGTTGATTATATTGTAAACACAGATAAGCCTTATAAACTGGATAGCGTTACTACAAACATACAATCTGCTATTTTAGATTCCATATATCAGATTGATAAAGAGAAGTCCTTTGTTAAAGAAGGAAACCAATTTAGAGTTTCATCATTTGTTAATGAGCAAAACAGGTTAACCAATTTATTTCGAAATACCGGTGTTTATAGATTTAATAAAGAAGCCATAAATTTTGAAGCAGATACCTCAACCACCAATTATAAATCGGATGTTCTTCTTCTTATTGATGGAGGTAACGGAACTGTTCCATTTAAAATTCAGAAAATTCAAAAAGTTAATATTTACACCGATTTTTCTTTTTCCAGCTCGGGAGACAATTCAATTAAAGATAGTTTAGATTATAAGGGATTTTCCTTTTTTGCCCAAGGAAAATTAAAATACAATCCGAAGTATTTGCTAAATTCAATTTCTATTGAGCCAAATGATATTTATAAAGATGATAACAGAGAGCTCACACGTAAAAATATAAGAGGCCTTCAAAATTTTAGGGCAGTTGACATAAGATATGAAGAATTGGAAAATGATATGTTGGAAGCTTCCATTTATTTATCTCCGCTTAAAAAGTATTCATTAGGAATTAACACAGAATTAATGCACTCAAACATCAGACAATATGGAATTTCAGGAAAACTTTCCCTTTTGGACAGAAATATTTTTAGAGGTGCGGAATTGTTGAAATTTTCTGTTCAAGGTTCATTCTTAGATTCAAAAGATTCAGCCGATAAAAATAAATTATTAAATGCGTGGGAAGTTGGAGGGGATATTTCATTAGAGATTCCAAGATTTATATTCCCGGTAAAATTTGAAAAATTAATTCCAAAAAAAATGGCTCCAAAAACAATTTTTACTTTGGGAACCAGCCTGCAAAAAAATATTGGCCTTGATAAGCAAAAATTCACTGGAATTGTAGATTATACTTGGGTATCATCAAAAACAAAAAGCCATAGTTTTCAGTTGATGAATACGCAATTTATTAAAAATTTAAATACTGAATCTTACTTTGATATTTATAAATCGGAATTTAATGCAATTCAGAATATAGCCAATACCTATTTTAATGATACTTTAACTACCAATAATGTTATTGGTTTTATAGACACTAATATTGATGCAAATTTTAAGGAAAGTAATCCTGAAGAATATAGAACTGCCAGAAACATCAGAAACAGATACAATATTATTATTGAAGATGTTTTGGTTCCTTTAATAGCTTATACTTTTACCTATAATAATAGTGAGAATTATAAGGATAGAAATTTTTCATTTTTCAGGTCTCGTTTGGCCACTTCAGGAAATTTAACCACATTATTGACTAAAAGTAGAGATGCCAATAATGTTAAAACACTGTTTAAGATACCAATAGCCCAATACGTTAGAGCGGATTTGGAATATAAAAAATTCTGGGATTTAGTAGGTGAAAATGTGTTGGTTTTTAGAACCTTTTTAGGCGTAGCAATACCTTATGGAAACTCAAGCACAATTCCTTTCAGCAGAAGTTATTTTATTGGCGGTCCCAATGATTTAAGAGCATGGAAAATTTATGATTTAGGCCCAGGATCCACCAAAACCGGATTGGAGTATAATGTAGGAGATCTTAAATTTATCAATAGTTTTGAATACAGATTTAACGTAATTAACAGCATAAATGGCGCTTTATTTGTTGATGCAGGCAATATTTGGGACATTTCAAATTCTTTGATAACAACATCAGAAGCAGAATTTAAAGGAATTAATTCTATAAAAGAAATTGCAATAGGCTCAGGTTTTGGAATTCGATACGATTTGAGTTTTATTTTATTGCGGTTGGATTTAGGATTTAAAACGTATGAGCCTTATCTACCAAAAGGAGATAAATGGTTTAACAATTATAATTTTGCGAATACTGTTTATAATTTTGGGATAAGTTACCCTTTTTAAATTCAAGATATAAAACTATTTCGATTTCGTTTTTTTTATGCCCATAAATTTATTTAAAAGAGATAATTCATTAATTTTGTTAGAATCATTCACTATAAATAAAATATTATGGCCCATACAATTAAACCAGGAGTTGCAACAGGAAAAACAGTACAGGAACTTTTTAAATTGGCAAAAGCCAAAAAATTTGCCATTCCGGCAGTAAATGTTACAGGATCAAATACCATTAATGCTGTTTTAGAAACCGCTAAAGAGTTAAATTCACCTGTAATTATCCAGTTTTCTAATGGTGGTGCTCAATTTAATGCCGGAAAAGCATTGTCTAATCTAAACCAAAAAGCAGCCATAGCCGGAGCTGTCGCAGGCGCTAAACATATCCATTTATTAGCTGAGGCTTATGGAATTCCGGTTATTTTACATACTGATCACTGTGCAAAATCACTATTGCCTTGGGTTGACGGTTTATTAGATGCCGGAGAGCAATTTTTCAAAGAAAATGGCGTGCCGCTTTTTAGCTCACATATGCTGGATTTATCTGAAGAGCCGCTTAAAGAAAACATTGAAATCAGTAAAAAATATCTTCAGAGAATGAGTAAAATGGGAATGACTTTAGAAATTGAATTGGGCATTACCGGAGGTGAAGAAGATGGTGTTGACAATTCTGATATTGATTCCTCAAAATTATATACGCAACCTGAAGAAGTTGCGTTTGCTTATGAAGAACTTAAAAAAGTGAGTGATAACTTTACTATAGCAGCCTCTTTTGGAAATGTTCACGGTGTCTACAAACCGGGAAATGTGAAGTTAACACCAAAAATTTTAGACAATTCTCAAAAATTTATTGAAAATAAATATAAAACCCAACCCAATCCTGTAGATCTTGTTTTTCACGGCGGTTCAGGGTCAACTTTGGAAGAAATTAGAGAAGCCATTGGTTACGGAGTAATTAAAATGAATATTGATACCGATCTTCAATTTGCTTTTACTGAAGGAATTAGAGATTATATGGTAAACAATATTGATTATTTAAAAACACAAATTGGAAATCCGGATGGAGCAGAGCTTCCAAATAAAAAACATTACGATCCAAGAAAATGGTTGCGCGAAGGTGAACTAACTTTTAAAACGCGATTAATACAAGCTTTTAAAGATTTAAATAACGTTAACACCTTGTAGTGTTGATGTTTACGACTTAAATTCCATAAAGAGAACATATTTTTATATGTTCTCTTTATTTTTTTTAGTAATTTGCACCACTTATTTCACTAAAACAAAAGCGTTATGTCATCTTGGTTTAAAAGAAAAGATAAAGGGATTCAAACTCCTACAGAAGATAAAAAAGATGTGCCTAAGGGTTTGTGGTATAAAACCCCAAGCGGTAAAATTGTTGATGCTGCGGAATTAAAACAAAATTACTATGTTAGCCCTGAAGATGGTTACCATGTTAGGGTTGGAAGTGCTGAATATTTTGAAATCCTTTTCGACAATAATACCTTTAAGGAATTTGATAAGGACATGGTTTCTAAAGATCCTTTAAAATTTACTGATACCAAAAAATATGTAGACAGGCTTGAAGAAGCTTATGAAAAAACAAAACTTAAAGATGCTATCAGAACGGCTGTTGGCAAATCGTTTGGGAAGGATATAGTGATTGCTGCCATGGATTTTGCTTTTATTGGTGGTTCTATGGGAAGTGTTGTAGGTGAAAAGATTTCACGGGCAATCGATTACTCAATTCAAAACAAAATTCCGTTTTTAATGATTTCAAAATCGGGTGGTGCAAGAATGCAAGAAGCATCATTGTCTTTAATGCAATTGGTAAAAACATCGGCTAAATTAGCACAACTGGCAGCAGTGAACATTCCTTATATTTCATTATGTACAGACCCAACTACTGGAGGAACAACCGCATCTTATGCAATGCTTGGCGATATAAATATTGCTGAACCAAATGCTTTAATTGCTTTTGCTGGGCCAAGAGTTGTTAAAGACACCACAGGTAAAGATTTACCAGAAGGATTTCAACGTTCAGAATTTGTGTTGGAACATGGCTTTTTAGATAAAATTATTGAAAGAAAACACCTAAAAAAACAAATTAATTTATACATTGATTTAATTCAAAACTTACCTGTAAGAGGATAGGAAAAGCGAGCTTCAAAAAAGGCTCGTTTTTTTTTAGTAAATACAATAGTTTTACTTCAATAAAAAAGGAATTCTAATTTCCACAAAAACCCGAAATATCTTATACTGTTTTTTTGAAGCTAAGCAATTTCGCTTACTAAGAGTTTATTTTTAATTATAAAATTAAAAATATCAAGGCTTAATTAATTGTAAATCAATAATAATAATAGTATATTTGCCGACTGTAAACCATAAGGTTTCGCAATACATAAAAATTATTAATAAAATTAATGTTAGCATGTACTTAACTAAAGAGAAAAAAGAAGAAATTTTCGCAAAACACGGTGAATCAGCCACCAACACAGGATCAGCTGAAGGGCAAATTGCCTTATTTACTTTCAGAATTAACCACTTAACTGAACATTTAAAAAGAAATTCTAAAGATTATAACACCGAGCGTTCATTGGTGAGATTGGTTGGTAAAAGAAGAAATTTACTTGATTATTTAATTAAATCAGATATTGTAAGATATCGTGAAATAATTAAAGAATTAGGCATTAGAAAATAATTTCAAAGAAAAAAGAGGCTAAGTTTGCCTCTTTTTTTTTAAATTATTTGAAAATAAAAAAGCAAAAATTAAACTTTTCATTGGGAAACACACAACACAACAACACAAACCAATTGTTTAATTAAATTTAAAAAACTATTTATGATACCTAAGGTATTTCGAGAAATTATTGATTTAGGAGATGGAAGAACCATCTCACTTGAAACAGGAAAATTGGCAAAACAAGCTCATGGATCTGTTGTTGTTCAAATGGGAAAAGCCATGTTACTTTGTACCGTGGTGTCTTCTTACAAAGAAAGCACTATGGATTTTTTTCCATTAACTGTTGATTACAGAGAAAAATTTGCAGCTGCAGGACGTTATCCTGGTGGATTTTTCAAAAGAGAAGCCAGACCAAGTGATGGTGAGGTTTTAACAATGCGTATTGTTGACCGTGTGCTACGCCCATTATTTCC
>JBAZGP010000049.1:9613-14060 GCA_041652835.1 Lutibacter sp.
AAAACTGAAACCCAAGTAATGATTCAGTTGATGTCACATGATGAAGATGTTATGCCTGATGCTTTAGCCGGTTTGGCAGCATCTACCGCAATTCAATTGTCGGATATTCCTTTTGAATGTCCTATTTCTGAAGCTCGTGTTGGAAGAATTGACGGTAAGTTTGTGTTAAATCCAAGTCGTGCTCAATTGCTGGAATCGGATATTGATATGGTTATTGGCGCTTCGGCAGATTCTGTGATGATGGTTGAAGGAGAAATGAAAGAAATTTCAGAAGAAGAAATGGCAGATGCCATTAAATTTGCACATGATGCCATTAAAATACAATGTGCCGCTCAATTGCGTTTGGCTGAAGCTTTTGGTAAAAAACCAAATAGAGAATATGCTCCTGCAAAAAGCGATGAAACTATTGCCCTTAAAGTGCGTGAAGCTGCTTATGATAAAGTATATGCCATTGCAAAAAGCGGATACGGAAAAAGACAGCGAGAGGAATCCTTTTCGGCTGTAGAAGATGAAGTTTTGGCTTTGTTTACTGAAGAAGAATTGGTAGAAAATACAGGCTTGATTAAAACGTATTATTTTAAAGTTGAAAAAGAAGCAGTAAGAGAACTGACTCTTACCGAAGGAATTCGTTTAGACGGAAGAAAAACAACTGATATTCGTCCTATTTGGTGCGAAATTGACTATTTACCATCAGTACATGGTTCCGCTATTTTTACCCGTGGAGAAACTCAAGCGCTTGCAACAGTAACTTTGGGAACTTCAAGAGAGTCAAATATGATAGATATGCCAACCCACCAAGGGGAGGAAAAATTCTATTTACATTATAATTTTCCTCCATTTTGTACTGGTGATGCTTATCCTTTAAGAGGAACTTCCCGTAGAGAAATTGGTCATGGAAATTTAGCGCAACGCGCTTTGAAAGGAATGATTCCTTCAGATTGTCCTTACACAATCAGAATAGTTTCTGAAGTATTGGAATCTAACGGTTCTTCTTCTATGGCAACAGTTTGTGCTGGAACTATGGCTTTGATGGATGCTGGTATTCAAATGAAAAAACCAGTTTCTGGTATTGCAATGGGATTGATTTCTGAAGGTGATCGTTATGCCGTGCTTTCTGATATTTTGGGTGATGAAGATCATTTAGGAGACATGGACTTTAAAGTTACTGGTACTGTTGATGGTATTACCGCTTGTCAAATGGACATTAAAGTTAAAGGACTTCCTTATGAAATACTGGTAAAAGCTTTAAAACAAGCTCGTGAGGGTCGTTTACATATTTTAGGAATTCTTACTGCAACAATTGCAGCGCCTAAAGCAGACGTTAAACCTTATGCTCCAAAAATGATTACGAGAACTATTCCTAATGATTTTATTGGTGCTTTAATTGGCCCAGGAGGAAAAGTAATTCAAGAATTACAAAAAGCAACTGGTTGTACTATTGTTATAAATGAAGATCCTTTAACAGGTGAAGGCATTGTTGAAATCTTAGGAACAAAACAAGCTGGAATTGATGCTGTTTTAACTAAAATTGATTCTTTACTATTCAAACCGCAAGTTGGTGATGTTTATAAAGTAAAAGTAATTAAAATGCTCGATTTTGGTGCCGTTGTAGAATATCTTGACGCTCCAGGAAATGAAGTGTTATTGCATATTTCTGAATTGGCATGGGAACGTACAGACAATGTTACCGATGTTGTGAATATGGGAGATATTTTTGACGTTAAATATTTTGGTAAAGACCCAAAAACACGTAAAGATAAAGTCTCTCGAAAAGCACTTTTGTCAAAACCAGATGGATTTGTAGAAAGACCTCCGCGTGATAACAGCAGCAGAGATAATAGAGGTGGTGGTAGAGATAATCGTGGAAGCGACAGAGATAGAAAACCTAGAGAAAGAAGAGATTAATAATATTTCTTTTTGAACTAAATATTCAAAAATGGCTTTTCAAATTTGAGAAGCCATTTTTGTTTTTTCTCTAATTATAAAATAAATTTGATTTGTAAATGTCAAAACTTTACCATTATTTTAAAGAAAAATAATTATTAACTGAAACTATTTAAAAAATGAAGAAATCAATTTTTGTATTTGCTGCAATCTTTTCTTTTGCCATATTATTTACAGCTTGTAACGAGACTAAAAAAGAAGAAGCAAAAGAAGAAATTAACATTGAAAATCATGAAGGACATGACCATTCAAGTGAAAAAATGGCCTCAAACGTATACCAATGCCCAATGGATTGTGAGAAAGGCAAAACCTACGAAGTTGCAGGATCTTGTCCGGTTTGTAAAATGGACTTAAAAGAAACTGTCTCTGGTGTTCAGGCTGTTGAATAACATAAAAAAAGCCGCTTAATTTTAGTTAAGTGGCTTTTTTATGTTTATAAATTTTACATCATTCCTGGCATACCGCCACCCATAGGAGGCATTCCACCAGTTGATTCTTCTTTTATTTCAACTAAGGTACATGCTGTGGTTAAAATCATACCTGCAACAGATGCTGCATTTTCTAAGGCAATTCTTGTTACTTTTGTTGGATCAATAATACCGGCTTTAAACATTTTAGTATATTCACCAGTTTTAGCATTGAAGCCAAAATCACTTTTTCCTTCAATAACTTTTGCCACAACTACAGAACCTTCTCCACCAGCATTTTCAACTATTTGACGCAATGGCTCTTCAATGGCTCTGTCTATAATTCTAATTCCAGTTAACTCATCTAAATTCTCTGTGGTTAATAATTTCAATACATCTTTAGCCCTCACCAAAGCAACACCACCACCGGCAACAATACCTTCCTCAACAGCGGCACGAGTTGCATGTAAAGCATCATCAACTCTATCTTTCTTTTCTTTCATTTCAATTTCACTTGCAGCACCAACATAAAGCACAGCAACGCCACCGGCCAATTTAGCCAAACGTTCCTGTAATTTTTCTTTATCATAATCGGATGTTGTGGTTTCAATTTGCGCTTTTATTTGAGCAACTCTTGATTTTATTTCATCGGTATTTCCAGCACCATTTACAATAGTGGTATTGTCTTTATCAATGGTAATTCTTTCTGCAGTCCCTAACATATCAATAGTTGTATTTTCTAAAGACAATCCTCTTTCTTCAGAAATTACGGTACCGCCAGTTAAAACAGCGATATCTTCTAACATTGCTTTTCTTCTGTCACCAAAACCTGGTGCTTTAACGGCAGCAATTTTTAAAGCGCCACGCAATTTATTCATGACTAAAGTCGCTAAAGCTTCACCTTCCACATCTTCAGCAACAATTAATAAGGGTTTACCACTTTGGGCAACAGGTTCTAATATTGGCAATAAATCTTTAAGATTCGTTATTTTCTTTTCAAACAAAAGAATGTATGGATTTTCTAAATCGGTAAGCATTTTGTCGGCATTTGTAACAAAATAAGGAGAAAGATAGCCTCTGTCAAATTGCATACCTTCAACAATATCTACATAAGTTGAAGTTCCTTTTGCTTCTTCAACAGTGATAACACCTTCTTTACCCACTTTTTTAAATGCTTGAGCAATTAAATCTCCAATGGTTTCATCATTATTTGCAGAAATGGAAGCAACTTGTTTTATTTTATCAGAATTGTTGCCAACTTCTTGGGATTGTTTTTTTAAATCTTCAACAATTGTAGCTACTGCCTTGTCAATTCCGCGTTTTAAATCTAAAGGATTTGCTCCTGCAGCAACATTTTTTAAGCCTTCTTTTACTATCGCTTGCGCTAAAACAGTTGCTGTTGTTGTTCCGTCACCTGCCAAATCGCTGGTTCTTGATGCAACTTCTTTAACCATTTGGGCGCCCATATTTTCTAATGGATCTGCCAATTCAATTTCTTTGGCTACAGTTACACCATCTTTTGTAATTATTGGTCCGCCGAATGATTTTCCGATCACAACGTTTCTTCCTTTTGGGCCTAAAGTTACTTTAACTGCATTTGCCAAAGCGTCAACACCACGTTTTAATCCGTCGCGCGCTTCTATATCAAAAATTATTTTTTTTGCCATTATATTTTAGTTTTTTATGCAAAAAACGCTTTAAGCCACTGGCTTTACGCTTTATGCGGTTAATTTTTGTTTTAACTGATATGTTTTTCTTTTTATTATATTGATTCTTTCTATAAGAGAAGTTGATTTTTCTTTTGTTATATAGTTTAAATCATTTGAAGGAATAATTAAATATTCTGTTTCATTTGCTGAGCCTAAAGCTATTGTAAGAAACCTATTGAATTCTGAATCAGAATCTCTACCACATCCTTCCGATATATTAGTTGGAATTGAAGAGCAAGCTCGTCTAATTTGAGAAGTTAATCCATAAATTTCATTATTTGGAAAACTTTTAGTCAATTCATAAATTTCTAACGTGAATTCATGACTAAGTTGCCAAATCTCATATTCTTTAAAATCTCTCATAGCTTAAAGCTTACTGCATATAGC